>NZ_JBVVQV010000019.1:13995-15766 GCF_055811235.1 Mesorhizobium sp. WSM4810
AAAGATACACCCCCGCCCCGGGGCGGTCGGCCCCCACCCCCCCCCCGTGGGGGGGGGGGGGGGGGGGGGGGGGGCGCGCCGCCCCCCCCCGGTGCCCCCCCCCCGCCGCCCCCGACCCTGACCATCCGGCGAATTTCGGCCGGCTCTGTTCCAAGGGCTCGGCGCTGGCCGAGACGATCGACCTAGACGGACGGCTGCTCTATCCGGAGATCCACGGTCGCCGCACCGACTGGGACGAAGCGCTCGACCTTGTCGCCTCGACTTTTTCGCGGACCATCGCCGAGCACGGTCGCGACGCGGTCGCCTTCTACGTCTCCGGTCAGTTGCTGACCGAGGATTATTATGTCGCCAACAAGCTGATGAAAGGCTTCATCGGCTCGGCCAATATCGACACCAATTCGCGCCTGTGCATGGCCTCGTCGGTTGCCGGCCACCGCCGCGCCTTCGGCTCTGACACGGTGCCGGGCAGCTACGAGGATCTGGAACTCGCCGATCTGATCGTGCTGGTCGGCTCCAATCTCGCCTGGTGCCATCCGGTGCTCTACCAGCGCATTGCCGCTGCCCGGGAAAAACGGCCCGACATGAAGGTGGTACTGGTCGACCCGCGCCGCACGATGACATCAGACATTGCCGACATGCATCTGGCGATCGCGCCCGATGGCGACGTCGCGCTGTTCACAGGGCTGCTCGCCTATCTCGGCCAGCACAACGCGCTGGACCGCACCTATATCACGGCGCACACAACCGGCTTCGGGCAAGCCCTTTTTGCCGCTTCCGCGCTCGACCTTGCCGGCATCGCCGCTGCCACGGACCTCGGCGAGGACGAGCTTGTCCGCTTCTACAGCCTGTTCGCCGCGACGGCGAATACCGTGACCGTCTACAGCCAGGGCGTTAACCAGTCGTCCTCGGGCACCGACAAGGTCAACGCCATCATCAACTGTCATCTCGCTACCGGCCGCATCGGCAAGCCCGGCGCCGGACCGTTTTCGGTGACCGGCCAGCCCAACGCCATGGGCGGTCGGGAGGTCGGCGGCCTGGCCAACATGCTGGCCGCCCATATGGAGATCGAAAACCCCGAGCACCGCGACCGCGTGCAGCGGTTCTGGAGTGCGCCGGCCGTCGCCGAAAAGCCCGGTCTGAAGGCGGTCGAGATGTTTCAGGCGGTAGCCGATGGGCGCATCAAGGCGCTGTGGATCATGGCTACCAACCCGGTCGACTCGATGCCGGACGCCGATGCCGTCGAGGCGGCGATCAAGGCCTGCCCGTTTGTCGTGGTGTCGGACGTGTTGGCCAAGACCGACACGGTCCGCCACGCCCACGTCCGGCTGCCCGCCGCCGCATGGGGCGAGAAGGACGGCTCGGTCACCAATTCGGAGCGCCGCATCTCGCGCCAGCGCGCCTTTTTGGCCACGCCCGGAGAGGCAAGGGCCGACTGGTGGATCGTCGCCGAAGTCGCCAAGCGGATGGGTTTTGACGAAGCGTTTTCGCATCCGTCGCCAGCCGATATCTTTGCCGAGCACGCCGCGCTGTCGGCGTTCGAGAATGACGGCGCCCGCGATTTCGACATCGGTGCGTATGCCGGGGTCGATGGAGAAGACTACGACGCGCTGGCGCCTTTCCAGTGGCCAGCGCCGAGCCAAGGCACCCCCCCAGGGGGGGGGGGGGGGGGGGGGGGGGGGGGGGGGGCGGGCGGGGGGGGGGGGGGCGGGAGGGGGGGGGGGGGGGGCGGCGGGGCGGGGGGGGGGGGGCGGGGGGGGGGGGGGGGGGCCGG
>NZ_JBVVQV010000019.1:15776-130277 GCF_055811235.1 Mesorhizobium sp. WSM4810
CCCCCCCCGCCGCCGCCCCCCCCCCGCCCCCCCCCCCCCCCCACCCCCCCCCCCCCCCCCCCCCACCCCCGCCCCCCCCCCCCGAGGGGGGTGTTCAAGCTGGACATAGCTCAGCCAGCACCCGCTTCTTCGCCAACGGCAACTTCTACACACCCGACGGCAAGGCGCGCTTCATCCCGATCCGTCCAGTTCCGCAAACCCGCACGAACGAAAAATTCCCGCTGGTGCTCAACACCGGGCGGGTTCGCGACCACTGGCACACCATGACGCGGACGGGAAAAAGCCAGCGGCTGTCGCAGCACCTGGCGGAGCCGTTCGCCGAAATCCACCCGGCGGACGCTCAGCACTTCGGCATCGGCGATGCCGACATCGTCCGCGTCTCAACCGAGCATGGCGAGGTGCTGCTTCGTGCGCTGGTGACGGCGCGGCAGCGGCCAGGCTCGGTCTTCGTGCCGATGCATTGGACGGACCAGTTTTCCGCGCGGGCTCGTGTCGATGCGCTGGTGGCGCCCATCACCGATCCGATTTCAGGACAGCCGGCCTCGAAGAATGTTGCCGCCAGGGTGGAACGCTTCGCTGCCGTCGCGTTCGGCTTCGCGGTGCTTGCCGAACGGCCAGCCTCGATCGACGCCGACTATTGGAGCCTCGCCCGCTGCGCCGCCGGCTGGCGTCTCGAGCTTGCGCTGGAAGCCGACCGGGACTGGCCGGGTTTCGCGGCCTCGCTTTTCGGGGCGGACGCGCCAGGCGAGACGCTCGCCTATCATGATGTCGCCGGCGGGCACTATCGCTTCGCCCGCTTTGCCGGCAGCCGGCTGACTGGCGCGCTCTATCTTGCGCCCAGGCCGGTCGCGGTGTCGCGCGGCTGGGCGGTCGAGCAGTTGAGCGCGGACCATGCCGATCGGCGCGGGCGACTGGCGATCGTGGCGGGGCGGCCGGGCGGCAACAGCGTCGATCGCGGCGCCATCGTCTGCTCCTGTTTCGGGGTCGGCGCCAATCAGATCGCCGACGCGGTGCGCCGAGGCTGCGTAAGCGTCGAAGCGATCGGCGCCAGCTTGCATGCCGGCACCAATTGCGGCTCCTGCCGCGCCGAGATCAGGACCATCATCGAGGCGCGGCGCCTTCACGCGGCGGAGTGAGGGCGTCTAAAGCGCGTCGCGTTTGACGGGCCTCATGCGACGCGCTTCAGGGTGTTGTTTTATGCATGTCGTTATCGCAAACCGCTGCACACCCCCGGGTCAGGCCCGAGGGCATGCTTTTGCGCGACATGCATGAGAACTCTGTCTCGCCGGGCCTCGGCGCTTACCAGCAATTTACAAACGGTGGGCTACCAACGTCCTTATTCGATTCGTTCCGAGCAGGACCCTTATGAGCAAAGCCCTCACTTCTTTCGCATTGGTGGCCATATTGACGGCTTTGCTGATGGCTCTCAGCCTGGCGGTGGCCAGGCATGGCTATCCCTTTGGTGCGATCGGCGCAGAACGCCTGGACGACGTCGCCGATGCCGGGACGTTTATCCCGCTCGCGGCCGTGTACTTCTTCAGCGCGCTGCTGATGATGATCCTGCCGATCAGGGTCGCCGGCATCGTCCTGACACATGCTGCGGATGCGATCTTCTGGACAGTCATCGTGTTGTTCGCGGCCATCATTGGCGGCCTCGCCGCCAGATGGGCTTTCGATCGAAGCAATGTCTTGCCGGCACTGCTGAATTGGCGGTTCCTGTTTGTCGTGGCCGTCGTCGGCTGCCATCTCTTCATGAACGAGCTGCGCCGCAATATCCTGCTGAGAAGCCTGTTCTTTGTCGTCTTCGCCGCAGCGACGCTCGCCTGCCTGTTCTGGTCGTTCACCATCTGAGAAACCTCGCAGCCGCTGGGCCTGACGGCTCAGTTCTTGTCGACCGGCTTCGAGCGCATGCGCGAAACGGTCTCGCGTTCGGCCCGCTTCGAACGCATTGGCGGCAGGCCGCGGTCGATCAGGTCCATGTCTTCCAGCACCATGTCGCCCATGCGCTTGAAAGCGATGTCGAGCGCGCCGGCCCGGTGGGCGGAGCGCAGGAAGCCGGGCAGCGTGCGGACAGGATGGTCCTGCGCCAGCGGCTCTTGCGGAAACACATCGCTGGCGGCGACGATGTGGCCGCTGCGAACTGCATCCATCAGCGCCGGAAAATCGACCACGCCGGCACGGCTGAGCAGGATGAAGGCGGCTCCTTTGCGCATCCTGGCAAAGGCCTCAGTGCCGAGAAAACCCTGGTTTTCGCTGGTCACCGAAGCGACGACGAAGACGAAATCGCTACTCGACAAAACCGTGTCGAGGGAAGCCGGCTCGACGCCGTTCTCGATCAGGATCGAGGGCGGCAGCCACGGATCGAAGACCTTGGTCCGCGTGCGAAAGCCCGACAGCAGCCGGTTGAGCGCACGGCCGAGATCGCCGAAGCCGATGATACCGACATCCGCGCCGGAGAGAAGCCGCGCCGCCCGGTTACCCTCGCCGCCCCACAGCTCCTTGCCCTGACGAAACGCGAGATCGGCGTCGACGATGTCGCGGGCGAGGTTGAGCGCCATGGCAAGACCGAGCTCGGCCACCGGCTCGGCAAACACCATGCCGGTGGTGACGACATGGATGCCGCGCGAAAACAGCGTTTCATACGGCATGTTGTTGATGAGGTTGCTCTCGACATTGAAGACACAGCGCAGCGCCGTCATCCTTTCCAGCGTCTCCGGCGCGATCGGCGGCTGGCCGACGATGTAGCGCGCCTCGGCGAGCACATCGTGTGCCAGGGCCGCGACGCCTTCTGGCGACGTTTCGACGATACGGTATCTGGCGCGGAATCTCGCCAGTGCCTCGGGCGTGAAAATCAGGTCGAGCGTGCGTGGCTCGGGCGCGCTGATCACCAGCGGCAACGCGCTGTCGGACATGGCAGCCTCCTCCTGGCGCGATCCGCGTCGCGCCGCACTAGAATCATGGTTTACCACCTCGACACCCAAGCAGGCTTGCCGGGCTTCGCCTGCCGGGTTTGTGTTTGTCGCTGGTTTTTATCGGAAAACCATCGAACACTTTTTCGAAACCTGCTTAGCACATGCCTGTCGAGGAGCAGAACTTTGCCGCTGGCGGCCTTGCGGTGTGGCGGCTGGTGGTCCAGATAGACGGCAATCGAAGGACAAGGAAGACAGCGACATGATCCCGTTTCGAAAGAACCTCATCGATGGCGAGTGGGTGGGCGATGCCGGCTCCCGCAACATCAACCCTTCCAATCTCGACGACGTGGTCGGCGAATATGCGTCGGGCGACGCCGAGCAGGCGCGGCAGGCCATCGCGGCGGCGAAAGCGGCATTTCCTGCGTGGTCCCGATCGGGCTTGCTGGCACGCCATGCGGTGCTGAGGAAGGCGTCGGACGAGATCACCGCGCGGAAAGATGAAATCGGCCGGGCGTTGGCGCGCGAGGAGGGCAAGACGCTGGTCGAGGGAATTGGCGAAACCGTGCGGGCCGCCCAGATATTCGATTTCTTTGCTGGTGAGACGCTGCGCCTGTCGGGCGAGCTGGTTCCAAGCGTGCGGCCCGGCGTCGGTGTCGAGATCACACGCGAAGCGGTCGGCGTCGTCGGCATCATCACACCGTGGAATTTCCCGATCGCCATCCCGGCGTGGAAGATCGCTCCTGCCCTGGCCTACGGCAACACCATCGTCTTCAAGCCGGCCGAGCTGGTTCCGGAGAGCGCCTGGACCATTGTCGACATATTGCACCGCGCCGGCCTGCCTGAGGGTGTGCTCAATCTTGTCATGGGCAAGGGTTCGGTAGTCGGCCAGGCCATGCTCGACAGCCCTGACCTCAATGCCATCACCTTCACCGGCTCGGTCGGCACCGGCAAGCGCGTGGCTGCCGCCAGCGTCGAGCACATGCGCAAGTACCAGCTCGAAATGGGCGGCAAGAACCCGCTCGTCGTGCTCGACGATGCAGACCTAGCCGTCGCCGTCGACTGCGCGATCAATGGCGCATATTTCTCGACCGGCCAGCGCTGCACGGCGTCGTCCCGCCTGGTCGTGACGGACGGCATCCATGACCGCTTCGTCGATGCGATGAAAGATCGCCTCGCCAAGCTGGTCGTCGGCGACGCCCTCGATGCGAAAACCCAGATCGGACCCGTCGTCGACCAGAGCCAGTTGAAACAGGACGAAGACTATATCGCCATCGGCCGCCAGGAAGGCGCCGATCTCGCCTTCGGCGGCGAGCGGCTCGATCGCGAAACCCGCGGCTTCTACCTGCAACCGGCGCTGTTCACGCAAGCCACCAACGCCATGCGCATTTCACGCGAGGAGATTTTTGGGCCGGTCGCCAACGTCATCCGCGTCAAGGACTATGACGAGGCCTTGGCGGTGGCCAACGACACGCCGTTCGGGCTGACGTCGGGCATCTGCACCTCGAGCCTCAAGCACGCCACGCATTTCAAGCGCAACTCGGAGGCCGGCATGGTGATGGTCAATCTGCCGACGGCGGGCGTTGACTTCCACGTGCCTTTCGGCGGACGCAAGGGATCGAGCTACGGCCCGCGCGAGCAAGGCCGCTACGCAGCGGAATTCTACACTACGGTAAAGACCGCCTACACGTTCGCCGGCTAAGTAAATCAAGCCAGACGAAATCGAACGGCCTTCCCGGCGGGCGCGAGTTGCCGGGAAGGCGAACGTCTTCGTGGCCGAAACGACAGCGACCACTGGGCGCTAATGCATGTCGCGCACATGCATGAAACAGCAACCTAAAGCGCGTCGCAGGAGGCCGGTCAAACGCGGCGCGTTTTAGCCGTCATTCAGCAGGGGTCCTTGCGAGGAGGGCTCGCCGGCTGCGACAGCCAGCCGCCGGAGAACCCGGCCTTGCACAGGCCGCGACGGATATGCGGGCTCGACCGCATCAGCTCCCAGATCAGCCGCGAGCGGTGGTTTTCAATCATCAGCACGACGATGCCTTGGTCCAGTCCATAGTGCGCATCCGATATCCAGCCGCTCGGCCCGAACTTCCGCCGGTTCGCCAGCGTCGGGTTGAAGCCGCTCGGCATCCTGAAACCGTCGACCACCTCAGGGTGGCGTTCTCTGAGGTGGCGCAGCGCAGGCAGGCAGATTTCCGGTGCGAAGGGCAGCGATGCGAGATACGACCACGGCGCAATCGTTCCGTCATCGGGGCCGAACGGTGCGCCACGCGCTGCATAGCCGGAAAATTTGCGCGGCCGCCGCTCGATCCGCGCGCGGAATTTGCCGGGTCCGTCACCCGCCGAAAGTCCCCAAAGTGCTTCGCCGTAGCCGTCATAGCCAGAGGGGTTGTGCCGCGCATAGTCCCGGTGAAGGTAGGTCGCGCGGCGGCTGTTTTCGAAATAGTCCGAGTTCTTGTCCCGCATGAACGCATCCCGGATGCCATCGAAGTCAATCCAGGCATGCGAGAATTGGTGCATGAACAGCGGGCCGCCATAGAGCACGTCGTAGCCGTAGATGTTTTCCCACTGATATGTCGCCGTCCAGCCGGCATAGCTGTCGTCCGAGGCGGGTTTGTCGGGGGCGGCCATTGCCAGGACGTAAAGGATCGTCGCTTCGTTGTAGCCTTCCCAGCCATAACGCAGAAAACCGCTCTTCGGCTTCCAGCCCTGTCGCAAGATCGGTCTGCTGCCTTGAATCCATCGCCAGTCGACGCGTCGGTAGAGCATTTCCGCCAGCTCGCGGATTTCGGTTTCGTCGTCAGTGTCGCCTGTGAAATAGGCGCCAGCCGTGAGCACGCCGGCCATCAGCAGCGCCGTGTCAACCACCGACAACTCGCATCGCCAGGCGCGCAGGCCGGTCCGCATGTCGAGGAAATGGTAGTAAAAGCCTTTGTGGCCGGTGACGTCGTCGCCATCGCCTTGCCGGCTGTTCCAGAAGAAACGCAGTGCGGCAAGCGTCAGCTTCACGGCTGCGTCTCGTGCTATCCAGCCGCGCTCGACCCCGACCGGATAGCAGGACAGGGCGAAGCCGACGACCGCGATGCTTGCCGGCCAATTTGGCCGCGACGTGTCGGCAACCAGTCCGTTTTCCGCATTCACGGTTTCCAGAAAATAGCCGAAGGCGGCGCGCTGGAAGCGGTCGAGCAGTTCTTCGTCGGACTGTGGAGGTTCGATCCTAAGCAAACGACGGGAACTCCAGTCTGGCGTCCGTGGTTGCAAATCGTTCCAGTTGCTTCAATAGGTCGCCCGGCCGCCGGAAACGTCGAAAACGGCAGCCGTCGTAAAGGAACATTCCTCGGAAGCGATCCACGAGATCAGCGCCGCCACCTCCTCGACCTCGCCAAACCGCGCCATTGGTATTTTCGACAGCATGAAATCGATGTGCTGCTGGCTCATCTGCTGGAAGATCGCGGTGCGCACCGCTGCCGGCGTGACGCAGTTCACCGTCACCTTGGTCTTCGCCAGTTCCTTGCCCAGCGACTTGGTCAGGCCGATCACCGCCGCCTTGGAGGTGCTGTAGGCAGAGGCATTCGGGTTTCCCTCCTTGCCGGCGATCGAAGCGATGTTGACGATCCTGCCGTAATTGCGCTCGAGCATGTGCGGAACCAGCGCCTTGTTGCAGTAGAAGACGCCGTTGACGTTGATGTCGATGACCCGGTGCCAATCCTCCACCGAATAGTCCCAGGTCGCCATGTTCGGTCCGGTGATGGCCGCGCTGGTGACCAGGATATCGACCGCGCCAAGGGCTTCAATCGTCTGCCGGGCGGCCTGTGCGACCGCTACAGGATCGGCGACGTCGACGGTCACGCCGTGCAAGTCGGCGATGACAGCCTTGGCCTGCTCGATCTGGGTGGAGTTGCGATCCCAGACGCAAACGCGCCCGCCCTCTTCAACGATTCGTTGCGCGACGGCCAGGCCGATGCCTGAGGCGCCACCGGTGACCACGGCCGATCGTCCGGCAAACCGTCCCGCAAAACTCATTGGCATATGGTCTCCCTCATTTGCCCGCCCCGACGGGCGCTGGCGACACCGCCGGCGGCGAATGTGAAGTCAACAGCGGAGAAGTTCAAGCCGGGGACTGGAGCCTCGAACAGGTTCATGGCGGGCCAGGAGCAGGCGGTTGAGAGCCGCTCTTGGCTACGACCTGACCATTCGATGCTGGGGCTGCCGTCTCTGCAAGGCGACTTCCACGCGCACAGTTCAAACGTTCTTGATCGACTTCCAATGGCTCAGCCGCTCCGCGATCAACTCCACCCGTCGCTGGTTGTCGCGCCCGTCCAGGATGCTCAAGTCCTCCGGTTCGGCGCGCAAGTAGACGCCTGAGGTGCGCGCGTTCAGTTTTGGCTGCGTGTCGGCGCGTGTGGTAAAGTACCCGGACGCGCGATCGGCGGACTCCAGCCGGATCTCCCCCGTCCCGTACAACTGCGACGCGTTAGCATCCAAGGGCCGTTCTCCATTCCAAAAGTAGAAGATGCCGGCAGGCTCCTTTCTCTCCTTTACCGCCTCGCTCCAGTATCTGGCTGACAGACTGCCATTCTCTTGCCATGAGCGGCCGGCCAACTCCAACGCGCCATCGCGGTCTCGCGCGATACGCAGGAGGCTCACGGCGGACGGTTCCTTTACGGTCCGCTCCGACAGGGAAAACTGCCACCAAAGGCCCTCTATTCGGGCGACGCGGCCTTCATTTTCAACAGCTTTTCGCAGCTTTTGGTTGACCGCTCTCATCTCCGCGGCGGTCGTCGCTTCGCCATACCTCACGGACGTCAGGCCCAGGAGATCGCTTGGAAGCTTGGAACCGTTGGCATGAAGGATAAACGTTCGGCGCATTCCAAGGACTCCGCCGAAAAGGCCGGCTTCGAAGACGACATTGTCTCGCGGAGAAGCCTGAGCGGATACAGGAGCAGATGATGCTGGCAGGCTTACACTGGTCCAGTCGTCCTGGGCGAAGACGAAAGCGGCGAAGTCGACTTCACGCGTAAGCTCGAGGAGGCGCCCCAGGGTGGTTGTCCCCGGATTGAATGACGTCGTCCAGGGTTCCACATGCGCGATGTCTTCAAGACCGCGTGTCAGCGCCTGCAGCAGTTTTTTCTGCTTCCCCGACGAGCCCAGGAAGATTCGAGGTTTGTCCATCCGTTTGCTCCAACCCAGCAGATCGGGGACGACCAGCCTCTGCCAATTGTTGGTGTGGCCATCGTCTGGTTGTCTCCGAGATAGCGTACGCGGAGGGCCTCATTCATTGCAACGGATGCAACGAATGCCGGCTGCTATTTTTCGGTCCGGTGCTGAAAGCAACTGCAAAAACAGTTCCGCGCGGCGGTCATGCCGACCCTCTCGTTAGATGCGGCGGCGATGGCTTTTGACGGCGCCGAGAGCGATGCCCCAGCCCTGCGCCGGGATGCTCGGGTTCTTGCCGCACGGCCTGTCGTGGCCTTTTACCGCCGCACGGGGCGCCTTATGGCTGTTTTTGCCTCATTTGGGTGACAGGCTGTGGGGGATGGGTTATATTGCACTGCACAATGAGATCGTTCGCGCATGGCGCGGCGGCGAATCGGCATTGAACTGCATGGACGGGAATTCGCTACCGAGATGAAGATTCCAAAATCTCTGTTGGTCGACCCGGAGAAGAGCACCGTCTACGGCGCATTTGCTGTTGCCATCTCTATTTGGGCGTTCTCCTACTCCTCGGTTTTCGGGCCGATCCTGATCCTGGCCTATTATGCGGTCTGGCTTCCCCTGATTCTGGTAGACTACCGGCGGCTGTTGCGGCATGCCTCCAGCGCGTGGCTGCCGCTGGCGTTTGCATTCTATGTCTGCCTCTCGGTGTTCTGGTCGGATGCCCCCGGCATCACGTTGAGGACGTCAATCCAGTATTGCTCCCATATCGCCTGCGCCTACATCGCCGCGCGCACCGTCAGCGTCCGGACGTTGACGATAGGCTCACTGATCGGGATTTTTGTCGTCCTGCTCTATTCGCTCAAGGTCGGGGGTTATTCCTATGATATGCTCGACGGGACGTACAATTTCGTCGGCGCATTCAGCTCCAAGAACCAGATCGGCTTTGTCGCCTCCCTTGGCATCTATTTTTGCATTGTCTTCCTGGTTTTTCTCAGGCGCGGCCGGATAAGCTTCATCCTGACGGCGCCCATCCTCGTCCTATCGGCCTATCTTCTGATCATGGCGCATTCCGCCACCTCGACGGCTTCGATACCGGCAGTTCTCGCTCTGGTGGCTCTGCTTGCCATGGCCAAAAAGCTTCCACTCCGCTACCGACGGGTGATTTTCGTGGTCGGCGCATGCGGGCTGGTCGTGGTCACCGCGGTTGCCTTTGCAGGACTTCTGGATTTCGTCCTTGGCGCCTTCGGAAAGGATTCCACGCTCACCGGACGGACCTATCTCTGGGAGCAGGGCTGGGAAGCGGCGCAGCAGGCGCCAGTCCTCGGCGTCGGCTACGCGGCCTATTGGGTGCAGGGGTTCGCCGAGGCCGAGCGGCTCTGGAACGAATTCTACATCACAACCCGAAGCGGCTTCCACTTCCACAACACCTATATCGAAGCCCTCGTCGAGCTAGGTTATGTCGGGGCGACGCTGATTTCGCTGATCATCCTGCGCACCCTATGGGGCCATATATCGGCCCTGATATTCAGGGCATGGCAAGCCGAGTCGGTGATTCTTGCCGGCGTGATGGTGCTTTTGTTCATTCGGTCCTTCGTTGAGATCGACACCTTCAACCCCTACATCACGGGCTCCTTCCTCCTGTATTACAGCTACTTCAAGCTGGTCAGGGTGCATGTCGCCCGTCCCCGATGGACCGCAGCGGACCTCGCGGAACCAGAAACCGCAGGGCGCTAATCAAAGGGCTAAAATATTACCTTGATTTTGGTGGCGCGCACAAAAACGCCGCCTGACAGCGCCAAGGCCAAGCAATTATCTCATCTCACAGGCAGCAGGCGAGCCTCGCCCGAGTTGGGTTTGCTGCCTGTTGATCAGGCCCTGAGGGTCAGGAGCGCATACCATGCGAACCGCTTCACAAAGGGAAGCGTCAAAACCACTGAATCGACAGCTTTGCCAACCGTGTAGACGGTCTCCGAGATGGTTCGCGGCATCAGCGCGCTTCCTACGGAGCACAGGCCGAAATAGTCCACCTGGACATCGCTGAAATAGCGGCGGGCCAAAGCGAAGTCCGAAATCAGCAAGGGATGTTCATCAGCGGTGCGGATGAGGGGTGTCCGCTTTCTGTAGGCATTCAGGAGCGGATTGTGTCCCATCGGCTCGTAGAAGGACGCCACGCCGTTCGGCTTCAGGACACGGACCACATCGGAAAAACACCGGTCCAGGGCCAGGTGATGGATGATCCCGCGTCCATACACCAGGTCGAACTTGTTGCCCTCGAACGACATGGCTTCCGCATTCATCGCCAGGAATGTAGCGTTCGTGCTTCCAAGCGCGCTCGCCCGTTCGTTCGCCCTGTTTACCGCTACATCCGAAATATCGATCCCCGTCAGAGATCGGCAATGATCGGGCAGGTGCAGGGAATGCAGGGACCACCCGCCATCGGAGCAGCCGTACTCGAGCACGTCTGCGTTTTTCGAAAGCTGTTTTATCTGCTCGTCTTGACGTTCAGCGCCGTGACGGATCGTTCGATACCACTTGTCAAGGCTTCCTCTTGGATCCTCCTCCTGACTAAATCTGAGATTGTGAAATTCTCTTTCTCGACTGACGATTTCGTCCCTTGCACTGTGCATGACGAAGTCCTCCTCGGATTTTGAGTTGCAACTAAAGCACAACATCTCCTTGCGCTGTAATTACTCACGTCCCGAGTTGACGGTTGGCTGGCCTGTCGGGCAGCGAGCACAGTGTCGACGAGTTCATGGTCGAACTCGTCCCGGTCGAACTCTTTGCCGATCGAATCTGGGCGGCGTGATCGGATCGGCCGATCGCTCGAAGGCCTATTGGCTAGCCATTGGCACCAGCTTCACCTTGATCACGTCTCCGGGCAGTACGGGCGTGTCTTCGCTGGCGGCGATTTCGCTGGTCTTGCCGTCGACAATCCGGACCAGGCCAAACGACATCGTTGGCTCTTCGCCGTCGCGATAGCCTTGCAGTGCCGGGTTCCCCGACATGGCTTCGGCCATCAGGCCGGTGTGCATGTTCATCTTGAGCATTGTTTCGGCGAGATCGGCTTCTGCCTGTTGCCGGCCAGTGGCGAGGTTGGCATTCTGGGTGTTCTCCAGGTCGATGGCGTCCTGGTTGGCCTTGCTGATCGACTGCCTGGCGGTGAGGATAGCCGTTTCGTAATCCAGGATCTGTCCTTCCAGGTCGGCGATCGTTTGCTGCGAACCCAGAACCCGAGTGTTGACCACAAGGCCCTTTTGCGCCAGCGAACCGATACCGCTGAGCTGTTCCTTTGCCAGGTCGACCTGCCGCTGCTGGTTGACGATCTTTTTCTGCAGCGAATCGATCTCGCTCTGCAGCAGCTTCTTCAAATCGTCGAGCGCCTGAAGGCGCAGTTTGAGATTCTTTTGATCGGCCGTCAGGATCGCCATCTCGTCGGCAACGATGCTTGCCAGCTTCGGATCCTCGGCTAGCTCCTTCGGCACGTCGAATGTCGGCTTGTCGGCGATCTGTGCTTCGATCCGCGCGCGCCGAACGATCAGTCGGACCCGTTGGTCCTGGAGAACGTCAAACTCGCCCTTGGCGTTGATCATGTCGCGGTCGTACCGCTGTCCTTCGGGGGCTCGCCGGACACCGCCGGCGATGCTCATCGCCCTCAGGACGGTCAGGTCGGGCACGTAGGGATACTGGCCCGGCGTCTGCACCTCCCCGGAAATGTAGAACGGCCTGTACTGCGCCATTTCGACGGAGGCTTCCGGCCGGTCCGCCAGAGCGAGCTTGCGCTGGAGCGCCTGGCTGATGGCTGCCGCGATCTCGGATGTGGTCTTGCCGGTTGCCGGCATTTCGCCGACGAACGGCACCGACAATGTTCCAGACGGGCCGACCGTGTATTCTCCGTTGACGGCCGTCCAGTCGCGGAACGTGCCTTCAACGGTCTGCCATTCGGCCACGCGGATGGTCAGCTTGTCCTGGGATCCAAGCCGGTACTCGTCGGCCGCGGCGAGTTGCGGAACGGCGAGCGCCAGCGCGAGGCAGGTGGTCATAAGCCGCATCCGTCGCATGCGATTGCTAACCGTGCCGGCCCAGGAGATTTCGAAGATGTCTGTTTTCAACTGTATGTTTTCCGATTCGCTTTAGCCCGGCCCGATGGAGCTTGCTGCAGAATGCTTGGCGTCTGGACAGTCACTTCTCCGCACACAGCCGGCTGCCGGCCGGTCAATAGCAGCCCCGCGACATCCAGACGGCAGGCACGGTCTTGATAATGATGCGAATGTCCTCGAACAGCGACCAGTTCTCGACATAGTGGCGATCGAACGCGACGCGGCTGTCATAGGAAACGTCATTGCGGCCGCTGACCTGCCAGAGCCCGGTCAGGCCAGGGCGCGATTTCAGGTAATAGACGGCCGAACTGCCGTAGATTTCGAGCTCGTCGCGCACCACCGGGCGAGGACCGACAAGGCTCATGTCACCCTGAAGGATGTTGATGATCTGCGGCAGTTCATCGAGGCTGAGCTTCCTCAGCACGGCCCCGACACGCGTGACGCGCGGATCGTTCTTGAGCTTGCGGGTAGCTATCCATTCGGCCTTCGCGTCCGGGTTGGTGGCAAGGTATGCCGCCAGCACCTGTTCGCCATTCTGCACCATGGTGCGAAACTTGAGGCACGGGAAAATCCGTCCGCCCCGCCCGATCCGCCTGTGACCGTAGAAAATCGGCCCGCCGTCGGAAAACTTGACAAGCAGCGCGACCATCACAAACAGCGGACTGAGAGCAACCAGCCCAATCAGTGAACCGGCGATATCGAAGCTGCGTTTGAGCAGGCCGCCGATTGGTGGAAAGTCGATACCGGCCTGTGGAAAATCCGCGTCGGCCGGCTTGGCTACGTCCCTCATGCATAAACTCCATACGTTGAACGGATGGTTTGCCGCACGATATCAAAAAAATGCTGCATCGCAACACACAATTCCTTGAGCGCCTGAAATAATCGCGTCATGCATTGATTAAATAATAAACCGGTCCTGCGCAAATTTTGGCCTTTTATGGCGGTTTCGTGACAAATTATGGGCAAACTTGAAAAATTTAGTGCCTTTTTGAGGCTGATTTTGGGCGTGTCGCTCTTTGTGCCGCACGGTTGAGAAATATCGTGCTGTAGCTTTGTGAAATATAGAGCGCTCTTAAAGTAAAATACTGATTAATATTATGGCCCTTACTGAAGTGAGTCCAGACCGGGTGATTGGTCGTGATACCGGGGTGTGCGTCGCAACATGGCAGAGTCGATCCCCCGAACTTATGCAAAATAATTTGCGGCTGGCCTTGCCCGCTATTGCACACCTTAATAGAGTTGCAAATTGTTTCTGTCAGAGTATGGACAGCGTGGGAAGGCTGGAAGCAACCGGCCAAAAAAAAGCGGGTGGCCTCAACAAGCTCGCATGGCGAAGGGAGGCTTCGGGATGGTCAATCATCGATTTTTGCCCGAGCAGGTTGACGGGCTGTCGGGTATGTCGCTACCAAAATTCATTATCGGCATGATTTTCGCGCTGGCGATCGTGGTCGCCTGGTCTTATCTCAACGGCGCTTCGCTAGGCGCAACGCTTCTTCGCGCTATAGCCTGCGCCATTGTCATTCAATTGGGTTACTTTCTGCTCGTTTTCGCCATGGTTGCCAGAAATACCCCGACGTCGGCTGACAAGATTCGCGACGTCGAACGAAAGCTGAGTTCGACCGAAGCGGCCGATGGCGAGAAGTTCAGTGCCAGGAGAAGCCTCCACTGACCTGACGGCAGGTAGCGTCGGCCGGGTCCCTGGCGCACTGCTCGCCCGACAGCATCCTGGGCAACCGACTTGTGATTTCCCCTTCAGCCTCGGATCCTCTGACTCGGCCACCACTGCCTAAACCCTGTCGATCGACCTGGTGATCAGCGATTCGAGTGCGCTGATCACCCATCCAGAATGGGCAGGGACGGTGTGCGAAGCGGCCCGCCTATCCGCTGGCATTTCACCGCCCATCGATTTGCGCCATGACGACCCCGAAAGGAAAGACTGGACGGAGCGAGTGATTTTAACGATGCTTCGCACTCGCAGCATAAGCGCCGGCTGATGTTTCGTACAGCCGGGCAGTCAGTGAGAACGAGAGCTGCATTGCGGGAGAAATTCGGAGCTACCTGTGCAGTCGAGAGGCGAATTGATGACAGAACCGGAAGTCTGCGTGATCATTGCTGCTCGCAACGCGGCGCGGACAATTGCGGTTGCCATCGCATCGGCCTTGCGCGAGCCGGAGGTGGCCGAAGTCGTCGTCGTCGATGACGCCTCCACTGACGATACCGCGAAAGTCGTTCGGGCGGCCGACGATGGCAGCGGCAGGCTTTCCGTCATCCGGCTCGACGTCAACGGCGGTCCTTCCTTGGCCCGCAACGCCGCGATCGCCAGCTCCAAATCGCCGTTCATCAGCATTCTGGACGCCGACGATTTTTTTCTCGAGGGCAGATTTCGCGAGTTGTTCGCCAGCCCCGATTGGGATTTCGCTGCCGACAACATCATGATGATCAGGGACGATGCGGCGACCGACGTTTCGAAAATCACCGCTCCGCGGTTTGCAGCCGATCCGGAATTTCTCGATTTCGAGCGCTTCATCGAAGGCAACATCTCCAGTCGTCGTGTGCAGAGAGGTGAGTTGGGTTTCCTCAAGCCGGTGATCAGCCGCGCTTTTCTGGACCGGCATGGGCTGCGCTATGACGAAAACCTGCGGCTGGGCGAAGACTATGAACTCTACGCGCGCGCAGTTGCTTGCGGGGCGCGCTTCAAGGTCATCAGGTCCTGCGGCTACGGAGCGATCGTTCGCGCGGATTCGCTGAGCGGCCAGCACAAGACGCAGGATCTCAAGCGTCTGGCCGACGCGGATCTGGCGCTGCTGGCGATCGACAGTTTGCCGGAAGGCTCCAAGGCCGTGCTCAGAAAGCACGAACGGCAGGTGCGCGACAAATATCGGTTGCGAAACTTCCTCGACGTGAAGAACGAGAGAGGGCTGACAGCGGCTGCGGCCTACGCCCTGGCCAGCCAATCCAATCTCATCCCCATCGTTCGCGGCGTGGCCGCCGACAAGCTGGATGCGCTGTTTCGCCGCGTCGGCTTTGGCTCGAAACAGCCTGTGCCGTCGCGGCGCTTTCTCATGGCCGCAACCAGCCCGGTCGGCGAGGCTTGAGCTGGTCCGCCGGCGCGCCACACCGATCATGTCAACAGGTCCTTACCCTGCCTCAAAACGATGCGAATTTCCGATTCGCCGCACTAGGTGGTTGCCTACTCGCTTTGGGAATGGCATGTATGTTGCGGTGCAGCAATTTTGATTGGCTGTTTGAATCGGCCGAAAATGTCCGCCTGTCAGAGGAGCTGGACGATGCGACAAGAACTTTTTTGGCCCGGCCGGGCACAAGGGACAGCTTAGGCCGGCTATGACAGGAAACTGAGCGTATGGCCTCCATATTTGGCTTCAGATCAAGGGATCCGGCTCGAGACAGGCAGACCGATATCTCGCGCCTTGACCGCCTGGCAAAGCTGCTTGACCAGATCGCAGCCGAGATCGAGGCGGAGAAAAACGGGCTTGAGAATCGCTACCGGACAAAGGCCACCAACGCCGCCTTCCTGGTCGAGGCGATCGAAAATGGCGCGGCCTCCTCCAGTAGATCCTCCGAGGTCAGCGAACTGACGAAGTCGATCCTGAATTACGAGCGGCGCATCGCGGCGCTCGCCCGCCAGAACGAATTGATGAAGGGTCTCCGGCATTCGCTGGATGCTATCTTCGACGAAAGCGCCCAACCTGGCTCGGCCACCAAGGCCGATTTCGCCAACCCGGCCGCCGGCGCGGGGTGAAATTTCAAAGAGCCTGGGTGGCGCCACTGGGCAAGAAGCAGGCAACCGGGGAAGCTACCGGCAGAAGGTCAAGATCAGCTCGTTTCGTCATGGTTTTGAACATCGATTTGGGTTGGGGGGCGCACAGCACAAGGTGAGTTTGGTATGAACGCGGATTCGAAAAGCACGTCCACCCGAGCAACCGGCGACCGGCCGTTCACGCACATGATGAGGCAAGGGAAACTGAGGCAGCTATGTTTGGGCGGAGCGTTTCTGCTGGTCGCACTCGGCAGCCTGGTTGCGGGCCCGACCCCTTCCCGTTCGCAGGACATCCCGACTGCGCCATCGTTCGTCGATGATTTCACCAGCTTCGACCGGGCGCGTTGGTACATTGCTGACGGCTGGGCGAACGGCAAGTATCAGAACTGCATCTGGTCCAAAAAGCAGGTCAAGCTTTCCAATGGCATGCTGACGCTCGGTTTCGAAAAGCAGAAGGTAAAGGATCGCGACTTTGCCTGCGGCGAGGTCCAATCCAAGCAGCGCTTCGGCTATGGCACCTATGAGGCGCGGATGAAAACCGATTCGGGCTCTGGCATCAACGCCTCCTTCTTCACCTACATCGGCCCCACCGATAAGCAGCCGTGGGATGAAATCGACTTCGAGGTGCTGACCAAGGACACCTCCAAAGTGCAGGTCAACGCCTACATCGCCGGCAAGGGCAATAACGAGAAAGTGGTGGATGTAGCTGGCGGCACCGACAAGGCTTTTAACGATTACGCCTTCGTTTGGGAGAAGGACCGGCTGCGCTGGTACGTAAATGGCGAGCTGGTGAACACGATCACCGATCCGGCAAAGCTGCCCAGCCATGCGCAAAAGATATTTTTTAGCCTCTGGGGCAGCGACACGATGAAGGAATGGCTGGGGCCGTTTTCGGATCCGGGTCGCAAGCTTACCTTGCAAGTGGATCGCATCGCATTCACGGCGCTCGGCCAGCCATGCCAGTTTCCGGAATCGCTGGCATGCAGCATTAAGTAAAGACCAATCTGAACCGGCCGGGCCGAAAGCGCTCCGAAGTCTTGAACAGGAATGAAATCAAATGAATTTGACGGTCTTTGGAATCGGCTATGTCGGTCTGGTGCAGGCGGCGGTGCTTGCCGAAGTCGGCCATCAGGTATTATGCGTCGACATCGACGTGAACAAGGTGGAGCGGCTCAATCAGGGCCTCATTCCGATTTTCGAGCCCGGGCTCGAAAACCTCGTCAAGGAGAACCACGCGGCCGGCCGCATCAAGTTCACCACCGACGCCGCGGCCGCCGTCAAGCATGGCCAGATCCAGATGATCGCTGTCGGCACGCCTCCGGGCGAGGATGGTTCGGCCGACCTCAAATATGTGCTGGCGGTTGCCGAGGCCATCGGCCGGGAGATGGATGCGCCCAAGATCGTCGTCGGCAAGTCGACCGTGCCGGTCGGCACCTGCGAAAAGATTAAGGCCAGGATCGCCGTGACGCTGAAGGCGCGGGGCCGCGAGGATCTTACTTTCGACGTCGCCTCCAATCCGGAATTCCTCAAGGAAGGCTCCGCGGTGGCCGACTGCATGAAGCCCGACCGCATTATCGTCGGCACCGGCAGCGAGGACACCGAGGCGGTGATGCGTGAGCTTTACGCTCCATTCAACCGCAACCACGAGAAGATGATCGTGATGGATGTGCGCAGCGCCGAGTTCACCAAATACGCGGCCAATTGCATGCTGGCGACCAAGATCAGCTTCATGAACGAAATGGCCAATCTGGCCGAGGAACTCGGCGCCGACATCGAGGAGGTCCGCAAGGGCATCGGCAGCGATCCGCGCATTGGCTACCACTTCATCTATCCGGGCCTCGGTTATGGCGGCTCGTGCTTCCCCAAGGACGTGCGCGCCCTGATCAAGACCGCCGAAGGCGTCAAATTCGATGCCAAGCTGCTGCGCGCCGTCGAGGAACGCAACAACGAACAGAAATCGGTCCTGTTCGATAAGGTGAACCGCTGTTTCAACGGCAATCTGAAGGGCAAGACTTTTGCGCTGTGGGGCCTGGCGTTCAAGCCCAATACCGACGACATGCGTGAGGCGCCGGCTCGGGTCTTGATGGAAGCGCTCTGGAAGGCCGGCGCCAAAGTGCAGGCTTACGATCCCGAGGCGATGCAGGAATGCCAGGCCGTCTACGGACTGCGCGAGGATCTGCTCTTGTGCGGGACCAAGGAGGCAGCGCTGCGTGGCGCCGATGCGCTCATGATCGCCACCGAGTGGAAGAATTTTAAGGCACCGTCGTTCGACGCGATCAAGGATGCGCTGTCCACGCCGATCATCTTCGACGGTCGAAACCTCTACGACCCCAAGGTCATCGCTCGCTACGGCATCGAATATCACTCGATCGGCAGGATGGCGGCGTGAGATCAGGCAGGACAGGCCGGTGGCCAGGACATCAAGGACGATCGCGAAGGCTTCGATGAACGCGCTCGTGTCTACAAGGGGTCTTCTCTGATGGTGCTGGGCATCAGGCCGGAACAGATCGCCAACGAGCATTTCGATCTTGTCGCAGTCGGTTCCGGTTTCGGTTCGGCCTTCTTCCTGCATGCGTTCGCCAAGCAGCGAAAGGCACGCATTCTGGTTCTGGAATGGGGCGGGCACAACACGCATGAATGGCAGCTCGAGCAGAACGTCAACACCGACATCGAGGACAAGACCACCTACAAGACCAACTCTGACAAGCCGTGGAATTACACCATCGGATTGGGTGGAGGAACGAATTGCTGGTTCGCCCAGACGCCGCGCTTTCACCCGAACGACTTCAGGCTGAAAAGCCTCTACGGCGTCGGTAACGACTGGCCGATCAGCTATGACGAGCTCGAGCCGTTTTACTGCGATGCAGAGGACGTCATGTCGATTTCAGGCGACCCCGACATGGCGGCGATGATGCCGCGTTCCAGGCCATTTCCCCAGCCACCGCATCACATGTCGACGCCGGACCGGATGATGAAAGCGGCGCAGCCGGACCAGCATTTTGTCATGCCGACAGCCCGCGCGCGCGTGCCGACCGCGCAACGGTCTTCTTGCTGCGCCAACTTGCGGTGCGGATTATGCCCGGTCGATGCCAAATTCACCGCCAACAATGGGCTGATGCACGTCTTCGAGCATCCCGACGTTTCGGTCTGCCTTGGCGCTGAAGTGCGCCGGCTCGACCATATCGGCGGTTCGGTCCGTTCGGTCGCATTCGTGCATGAGGGCAAGGAATATTCGGTCAGCGGCGATCTTTTCATACTGGGCGCCAATGCCATCCAGAGCCCGGCGATCATGTTGCGGTCTGGCCTGTCGGGCGAATTCGTCGGGCGCGGCCTGCACGAATCCTACGGATGGAATTTCGAAGCCTATCTCGACGGTGTCGATAATTTCGACGGAAGCACCATCACCACCGGCTTGAATTTCGGCCTTTATGACGGCTCTCACAGATCGGACCATGCGGCGGCGCTGGTCTATTTCGAAAACCGCTGGCAGCACGGGATGCGCCCTGAAAAGGGACGTGTCCGTCAGACGCTTCCCATCATCATTGTTACCGAAGACCTGCTCGACCCGGAAAATCTCGTGATTCTCGACGAGGATGAAAACGCCTTCGTCAGTTTCGCGGGAGCATCCGACTATGCGGTCAAGGGCATGGCCCGGGCAAAGGAGAAATTGGCGGCGCTTCTGGCGCCGCTGCCGGTCGAAGAAATCTTCGATCGCGGCATCCGGCGCACCGAGTCGCATGTCCAGGGCACGTTGCGGATGGGCTCGAGCCCGGCGGATTCGGTGGTCGATCGGGACATGATCCACCATCAGCTCAGGAACCTGGTTGTCGTCGGCTCAAGCACATATCCAAGCTGTTCCTGCGCCAACCCGAGCCTGACGGCGGCAGCCCTCTCCCTGCGGGCGGCGAGCCGGATAGCAGGAAAGGAAATGGCCGGATGACCAAGGTTTCGCGACGCGCGGCACTGGCCATCATGGCTGGCGGAGTTGCTTCGACCGGCATCGCCTACGCCACCGTTTCCTCGCTTTCGGACGAAGACCTGGTGCGCGTCACGCTCGAAAGATATTTCGGCAGGCTGAACATGCGCATCGAACATTTGCAGCAGTTCGTCCTGGAATTCCAGAAGCGGAACCCCTGGATATTTCCAAACACAAAGCTGGGCGATGCTGTCACTGTGCTTGAGGCGCTGAAATTGGGCGCCGCACGCCGGTTTCTGCCCGAACAGAAAAAACAGGACCTGAGGCATTTCGACCGCTGGGTCATTGCCGAGTTCCATATGCTGACCGACTACGCCCGGCGCAGTTCGCCAGCCGACCCGGTCCGGTTCACCGGATGGCAGCCGTGTACCAATCCGTTCGCCAATTTGGAGACGCAGCAGGATGCTTGAAGCGGGTCGCAAGCCAGCATCCGTAAATAAGCCGTGCGTCATTGCCCGTAAACTTGAGAATGCGACAAGGAGCCGAAACCATGAAAGTGCTTTTTGCAGGCGGTAACGGTTACACGCCCCAGTTCAGCGGCGGTGTCCAGTCCAGCACCCATCACCTTGCCGAACAGTTGCGCGAGCACGGGCATGAGGCTTCGGTGCTCGCCGCCCTGTTCGGCCAGGGCGTCTTCGGCTACAAGGCGCGCGCCAAGATGAAGCTTTTGAGGCAGCGCGCTGTCATCGACAGCTTTCCGGGCTATCCGGTCGTGCGCGCCTGGTTTCCCTGGGAGGCGGCGGGTTTCGCCGTCGAAAAGCTGAGGCCGGATGTCGCCGTGGTCCAGTGCCACAAGTCGGTTCCGATCGGCAAGGCGCTGCAGGCCGAAGGCGTGCCGCTGGTCGTCTATCTCAGGAATGTCGAGTTCCACGAATTGGGCGGCGATCTGCGCGAGCTGCATTCGGCGCTCTACATAGCCAATTCCGAGTTCACGGCGCGCACCTACAAGGCAAAATTCGATATCGATTCGACGGTTATACCGCCGACCATCAATCCCGCGCTCTACCGCACGCCGACGACAGGCGAGTTTGTCACGCTGATCAACCCCTATGAGGAAAAAGGTTTCGAGCTTGCGGTGCGCATCGCCGCCGCCTGCTCTGAAATCCCGTTCCTGTTCGTCGAAAGCTGGAAGCTTGACGATGATCATCGGGCCCGGATCGAGCAGACGATCGCGCCGCTCGGCAACGTCACCCTGGAGAGCCGGACCAACGACATGAAGACGGTCTACGGCCGCACGAAAATCCTACTGGCTCCCAGCAAATGGGAAGAGGCCTGGGGTCGGGTGGCGTCGGAAGCCCATTGCAGCGGCATTCCAGTCGTCGGCTCGCGTCGTGGCGGCCTGCCCGAAGCGATCGGCTCCGGTGGCGTGGTGCTGGATTACGATGCCCCACTCGCCGACTGGGTGGCAGTGGTCAGGCGTCTGTGGACCGACAGCCTGGAATATGGGCGGCTTTCAGCGGCGGCGCGTGCATTCTCCGAGCGCCCGGAACTCGATCCGGCGGGTCAATTCGCGACCTTCTTCTCGATGCTGGAGAGGGCGACACAACAGCCTTCGCGGCAAGCCGCCTAACGCATGTCGCCCAAAAGCATGCCCTCGGGCCTGACCCGGGGCTTGACCAGAGGGTGCGTAGCGGTTTTGCGATAACGACTGCATAAAACAAAACAAAAGCGCGCGTCGCGTGACGCGCTTTAAGTCCCGAAACCGGGTTCAAGCCGGTCGTTTGACCCGGCTTTTGAGCGTCTCGTAACCGCGTTCGCCAAGCAGCGTGCGCGCGACGGTCTTGATTGCCGTCTTGCGCCCGTCAGGCGAACTGATCTGCCTTAACCTGCCCGGAAGGTTGCGCGCCGCCTGTCCAAGTGCCGGAAGTGACAGCGTGTCAGGATAAATTGCCAGATGCGTTTCAACGCACAGCACCGGCTTGCCGGAAAGCTCGGCGATCTTGAGGGCCTGCTGGTGCTCGCTTTCGATGAACAGGATGGCATCGGATTTGCGGTAGAAATCGGCTTTGAAACTGCCATGCGCGCCAAGCCGTTGCCGTTCTGCCTTGCTCGGCAGGTCAAGCATGATCAGCTTGTCGTATTCTATGCCGTGCTTTGCCAGCCATGCTTCGGTAAGCGCGCGGTATTTCTCGAGCCGGCTGGTGACGAGCCAGCCGATCTTGCGGGTCGGGCCAAACAGAGGCAGCGCTTCGCCCAGGAATTTCTCATAGGCGGGGCCGTCGTCGTTTTCTGCTTCGGTCGGGTCCAGGCAAAGCACGCCGTCAATGTCGACGCAGCTTTGCGCGAGGAATTTGTGGTGCATGAAGTTCCATTGGAACATCCTTGGATGCGGCACGACCTCGAGGACGATGTCGGTTTCCTCGTGTTGGGGCAGCAGGCCGAACACCGCGGCAAAGGTGAAGTCCGCCTTGATGCCGGCGGCCTCTACCCGGCTGCGCGCCTCTCTCATAGCAGCGCCGCCGCTGACGCTGTCGTCGATCACCAGGACCTTGCGCATATCGGTCGCCTGGCGGTCGAGCGCGGCGCGGCGTTTGGTGACGCCCGAAGTATAGATCTTTCCGGCCAGGAAACTGTCCAGGTCGGTCATCGGAATGTTCGCCGTCAGGCTGAGCAGGGTGGCGGCGAGAATGCCGCTTCGCGGGACCCCGACCACCAGGTCGATGTCGCGCGGCAACCGGTGAAGGTTTCTGACAATTGCGTCATTCATGTCGGAGATCGATCGGTAGTGCATGGGATCAGACCTGGTCCTCGTATGGATGTCCGTGCAAGTTACTCGCCTCGCTTGGTGCGGCCTTAGGCGCCCGCGCCGGCAGCAGTTTTAGGGCCTCCCGCAACGCCTCGCGGCCGGAAGCAAACGCCAGCGCGGTCATGACCGTGATCATGTAGGACAGCGCCACCGCGCTCGCCATCGCGACGATGTGCTGTTGCGGCAGCAACGGCTTGGCGAACCAGATCGCGGCAAGCGCCAGATGCGCGCCAAGCACGAAGGGCGTTGCCGCGCGAAGCATATGGCTTGCCCGCAGCGGCCCGGTCTTTCCGATATACAGCCACAGAAAAGGCGTTCTGAGATATTCGCTGACCGCATAGGCGATCGCCACGCCCAGCGCGCCATAGGGCAGGCCGATCAGGAAGGCCAGCACCGACGTCAAGGCTGTTATGATGCCCCAGCGCATGAAATCGCCCGAGCGGCCCTGGCTGATGAAAAGCCATCCCGCCGGGTTGTTGAGCGGCTGCAGCAGACCGGCAAAACCGAGCGCCAGGAAGATGCTGGAACTCTGCCGCCACTGCTCGCCGAGCACGAACGGTATCAGCACGTCGGCCATGGCGATGGCGAAGGCGACACCCGGAAGTGCGACCAGCAATATCAGCGGCATGACGCGAAGATAAGCGCTGCGGTAGCGATCCGGCTCGTCCTTCAGCCTGGAAAGAGCCGGCACCATGACCTTCGACAGCGGATTGGTGATCTGGCTCAACGGAAACAGAAGCAGCTTGTAGGCGCGGTCATAGAGTCCAAGCTGCGCTTCGCCCCAGTATTTTCCGATCAGCACATTGTCGAGATTTCGGGCAAAGAAGTTGGCGAAGTTGAACCCGGTGATGCCGGCGCCGAAATTGATCAGCTCGCTAATGCCGTTGACCTTGCGCGGCAGGCTGGGGCGCCATCGCGAGTTTGCCCAGTAGCAAAGCGTGGGCAGTACGGCTGCTGTCAGGGTGCCGGCAAAAAGCGCCCAGTAGGAACGGTCGATGAAAGTCCAGGCGATCGATACGGCAAGGCCGGCAATGGCGCTTGCGACGTCGATGATGGCCAAGCGGGCGAACTGCATTCGGCGTGTCAGCAGCGCCAGATGCTGGGCGCCCAGCCCATAGGCTATGATCTGCAGTCCGAGTGCTGCCACCAGACCAGACACCCGCGGTTCGCCATAGAAGGCGGCGACCAGAGGCGCCGCGCCGGCAAGCACGCAGGCGAGCAATGCGCTAACCGCGACATTGACCCAGAAGAGGTAATTGACCTCTTCATGCTTGATTCCGCTTTTCTGAACCGTCGCCTGGGTCAGGCCGAAATCCTGGAACAGCGCGATGAACGCCAGCACAGGCGCGCACATCGCCACGACGCCGAAGTCCTGCGGCGAGAGCAGGCGCGACAGCACGATGACGGAGACGATCTGCGTCGCAACCCGCACCGATTGCGCCAAAGCCGTAATGATAGCGCCGCGTCCGACCGATCTGCGGAGAGAGCCCTCTGGCGGGTCGAATGCATTGGCTTGCAAATTCAGGGTCCCTGATTGTCGTGCCGGTCCCGGAGTCCCGACCCGTGCCCGATGCCACCATCAAACTACGGCAATAATATTGCAGCGCAACAAAAAACATTGATTTTTGCTACGCTGCACCAAAAATGTTGCGATGCAGCACGAGCTGTACTAGGATTCTTTCGGGCGGGCCAACAGTGGTCGAGTTTTTCATGCTGCATGTCTTGTACTTGGTGCACGACGTCTCCGATCCGGCAGTGCGCCGGCGGATCATAATGCTCAAGGCAGGCGGTGCCCAGGTCACACTGGCAGGCTTTCGCCGGTCAGCAAGCCCGATCGCCGAGGTCGAGGGCTTGCATCCGATCGATCTTGGCGCAACGCGCGATGGGCGATTCGCCCAGCGGCTGGCAGCGGTCACCAAGGCGGCGGTTTCGATCGGGTCGAAACTCGGTTCGATGCCCAGACCCGACCTCATCATCGCGCGCAATCTGGAAATGCTGGCGCTTGCCCGGCGTGCCAAATCGGCATTCCAGGCAACCGTGCCGATCGTCTATGAGTGTCTCGACATCCATCGCCTGATGCTTCGCGACGATTTTCTGGGCAAGGCGATGCGCGGCGCGGAGCGCTATCTGGCCAGGGATGTAAAGCTGCTGGTCACCAGTTCGCCGGCCTTCATCGCAAACTATTTCAAGCCGTTCGGGCAGATTGCCGCGCCGGTCGAACTGCTCGAAAACAAATATTTCGAGCCTGCCGCGGTTTCGCTGAATGATCGCACGGCGGCGGAGCCCGTCGCTCCGCCTTGGCGGATCGGCTGGTTCGGCGCGCTCCGATGCCGCCGCTCCCTGGAACTGCTGGCCGAATTTTCCCGGCGACACGAGGGCCGCTTCGAAATCATCCTCAGGGGCCGTCCGGCGCTTTCCGAATTTCCGGATTTCCACGGTTTCGTCGAATCTGAGCCCTGGCTCTCGTTTGGCGGACCCTATCGGAATCCCGAAGATATGGCGACGATCTACCGTGAGGTTCATTTTTCCTGGGCCATCGATTTTTTCGAGCAGGGGCTGAATTCTGAATGGCTGCTGCCCAACCGCCTCTACGAGGGCTGCCGCTTCGGCGCCGTGCCGATCTCGATGGGCCACACCGAAACCGGCCGGTTCCTCGACCAGCAGGGGATCGGTGTTCTCTTGCCTCAAGCCACTCCCGAGGCACTCGAGGCTGCCTTGGGCGAGTTGGAGGACCATCGTTTCGGGAAATTGCGGGCGCGTGTTCTTGCTCGCAATCCGCGAATCTGGAGCCACGATCGCAGCGATTGCCGGGCGCTCGTCGAGAAGCTTCGCGGGTTGACGGTCGCGCCCGGTTCATATGCTGCCGAGGCACTGGCTTAGGATGGCTAGGGAAGGACATGGGCCGATGATGCAGACCGAAATGCCGTCCAACCTGATCGTGATTCCGTGCCTGAACGAAGCGGCTCACATCGGTGCGCTTGTTCACGAGCTTCGACCGGCCGCCGAGAGGCTCGGCGCCCGGATCATCGTTGCCGATGGCGGTAGCACGGACGGCACCAGGGCGATCGTCGAGGAGATCGCCGGGAAGGATCCGAGGATCATCCTTCTTGACAATGAAAAGCGCCTCCAGAGCGCGGCGATCAATCTCGCCATCGCCAGGTACGGCGATGGGGCTGAATATTTCATTCGCATCGACGCGCATGGCGGCTACCCTCCGGATTATTGCGATCGGCTGATCGAAGAGGCGCTGGCCACCGGCGCCGATTCGGTCGTCGTCTCGATGCTGACCAGCGGCAGCGGCACAGTGCAGAACGCGGTTGCGGCTGCACAGAATTCCAAGCTCGGCACGGGCGGCTCCAAGCACCGGCATCTCTCGGCGGGAGAGTGGGTCGACCACGGTCACCATGCGCTGATGCGGATTTCGGCGTTCAAGGAGGTGGGCGGCTATGACGAGACGTTCAGCCATAACGAGGATGCGGAGCTCGACTACCGGCTGCGCAAGGCCGGCTACCGGATCTGGATGAGCGGCAAGACGCAAATGATCTATTACCCGCGCTCGTCGCTCGCCGGCCTCTATTTCCAGTATCTCGGCTATGGCCGCGGCCGGGCAAAGAACGTTCTCAAGCACCGCATGATACCGAAGGTCCGGCAGATGGTGCCGCTCCTGGTGTTCCCTGTCGTCCTTCTCTCTGCCTTTTTCTTCGTGCATTGGCTGGCAGTCATGCCGATTCTGGTGTGGGCGTCGGTTTGTCTCGGCTATGGCGTGTGGATTGCGATCAGCCAGCGCAATCCGGACAGCGCCCTTGCCGGGATTTCGGCGATGGTCATGCATTTCGGCTGGTCCGTCGGTTTCTGGCTGCAACTGCTTGGACCGCGATTGCAACGTAGAAGGGTGGCGTGATGGGTGTGGCCGAAAAAAACCGCAGCGTCGACGTCTGCGTCTGCACGTTTAGGCGGCCGGAGCTTGCCGACACGCTTCGCTCGGTAGCCGCCCTGGACGTGCCTTCGGGATTCGACATCCGCGTCATCGTCGCCGACAATGATGACGGGCCAACGGCCGAACTGCTGGTGGCGACGCTGGCGGAGACGCTGAAGCTGCCGATCAGCTATCGTCATTGCCCGGCACGCAACATCTCGATCGCCCGCAATGCTTGCCTCGACGCCAGCACGGCGGATTTCGTCGCCTTCCTCGACGATGACGAAACGGCATCGTCGAGATGGCTCGTCGAACTGGTTGCAACGGCGGACTTGAGTGGCGCTGCCGCCGTGCTCGGGCCAGTGCGGGCGCGCTATCGGCCGGATGCGCCCAACTGGATGCGCCGCGGCGATTTTCACTCCACACTGCCCGTCTGGGTGGGCGGCGAGATCCGCACCGGCTACACCTGCAACGTCCTGCTCAGGATGGGCGCCGACAGCCTCCGCGGCCGGCGATTCAGCCTGGCGCGTGGCCAGACCGGCGGCGAGGACACCGAATTCTTCGACCACATGGTCAAGGCCGGCGGTCGCATCGCCTTTTCGCCGCAGGCCTGGGTCGATGAAGTGGTGCCGCGCGCCAGGGCGGCCTTCGACTGGCTCCGTCGCCGCCGGTTCCGCGTCGGGCAGACGCATGGGCACCTGCTGGGGCGCGACGCGCATGGCCTCGCGCTGGTCAGGCAAGTCGGCCTCGCCTCGGCAAAGGCGGTTTTTTGTTTCGCATCGGCAATCCCGGTCGCCATCAGTCCCGTGCGCAGGAACCGCAGCGTGCTTCGCGGCATCATGCATGTCGGCGTCGTGAGCGGTCTTGTCGGCGTGCGTGAAATCTGCCAATACGGCCTGCCCTCGCCGCAGGAAGGGGGCAAGCGTGCAGCCTGACGTCACCTTTGTCATTGCCGCCTACAATTCGGAGCTGACCATCGAGCGGGCGATCGCCAGCGCCATCGCCCAGCGCGATGTGAGCGTGGAGGTGATAGTCGTCGACGACCAGTCGCGCGACCGGACGCTCGATCTGGCGCGATCCTACTCCGAAGACATCGTCCGCGTCGTCGCACTTGAGCAAAACCGCGGTCCAGGCGGCGCCAGGAATGTCGGCCTTGAGCTTGCCCGCGGCAGGTGGGTGGCGGTCCTCGATTCCGACGACGCGGTCTATCCCGGGCGGATCTGCACCATGATTGACCGCGCCGAGAAAGCGGGCGCCGAGCTCGCAGTCGACAATCTCCAGGTGGTTCGCGAGGACGGTGTTGCCGAAGAGACGATGTTCCCTGCCGACTATCTCAAGGGTTTGAGTGAAATCTCGCTGGCGGACTATATTGGTGGCAATGTGGTCTTCGAATCCAGGTTCAATCTCGGCTATCTCAAACCGATCTTCCAGCGCCGGTTTCTGAACGAAAACGGGCTTCGCTATGACGAAAGCCTGATCATCGGCGAGGACTACATCTTGCTGGCCAGTGCTCTGGCCAAGGGCGGCAAGTGCGTGGTCGAGCCGACGACCGGTTATGTCTACCATATCCGGACCGGCTCCATTTCCCGCGTGCTCGAACCTCATCACGTCGAGGCGATGCGTAAGGCCGACCTCGTTTTCGCCAGAACCCATTCGATGGACGCAAAGGCCGCAGCCGCTTTCGCAAGGCGCACGCGCAGCCTGCGCAAGGCGGCGTCGTTCCTTTCTCTGGTCCAGCACATCAAGGCGCGATCCCCACTCAAGGCGGTGTGGACGGCGCTCAGCGATCCGGCGGCGGTTTGGCATATGGGCATGCCGATCGCCGTTCGGCTGCGAAGGGTCGCGGCGCAATTTGCCGTGGGTGCGGGGGAGGTGAAGGGTGCAGGCAGCTGAAAAATAGTTTTCGCGGCCTGCGACAGGTTGAAGTCGATCTCCTCAGAAGGAATATGCAATGAAGAAAGTCAGGAAGGCAGTCATACCGGTAGCGGGGCTTGGAACGCGATTCCTGCCGGCGACCAAGTCGATGCCGAAGGAAATGCTGCCGGTCGTCGACAGGCCTGTCGTGCAATATGCGGTGGACGAGGCGTTCGAAGCCGGCATCGAGCACATTGTCTTCGTGACGGGCCGCAACAAGGCGGTCATCGAAGATTATTTCGACCTGCATCCAGAATTGATCGGAACTTTGGAGCAAACCGGCAAGACGGCGCAGCTTCAGGCGCTGGAAAGCCTGCTTCCCGTGGCTGGTGCGACGAGCTTCATTCGGCAGCAGTCACCGCAAGGTCTGGGCCATGCGGTATGGTGCGCCCGGGAAGTCATCGGCGACGAGCCCTTCGCATTGCTGTTACCGGACATGGTGTCCTTCGGCGGCCGCGGATGTCTCGCTGAAATTGCGGACCTCTATGCGCAGACCGGCGGAAACGTCATCGCCGTCGAGCGCTGCGACCCGACCGAGACCAGCAAATACGGCATCGTCGGCTGCGGCGCCGATGTCGGCTCGGGCTTCGAGGTCACCGCCATGGTCGAAAAGCCGGCTCCGGCGAATGCGCCGTCGAACTACTACATCAACGGCCGCTATATCCTGCAGCCTGAAATATTCGGGCTGCTCGGCAATCAGCAGCGCGGCGCCGGCAATGAGATCCAACTGACCGACGCCATGGTCCGCCTTGCGCAAAGCCAGGCTTTCTTCGCGCAGCCCTTCAACGGCCGGATGTTCGATTGTGGCTCGAAGGAAGGGTTCATCCAGGCCAATGTCGCCTTCGCGCTGGCGCGCGACGACATGAAGGGACCGATCTTCGAGATGCTTCAGGAGTTCGTCCGGTTGCATGAGCGCCGGGTGGAAGCCGCATAAAGCCCATTTTTTGGGAGCAAGCATATGAATGGTGACGCAAGACATGCCGATATGTTTGACTGCCCAGGTCTCGCGGTGGCTGGCATGAAGCTTGCGTTGGGCATATGCTGATGCTCCCGCTCTAGCGCCTGCAAACGAGAGCAGCGGACCCGAGTGGAGACAGGGTTTCCGAGGCTCAAACAAAAATAGAGCGGCGGCGCGTTCGACTTGAGAGACCGCCGCTCTAGATGCAAACTTGAATTGGACCGAAGATGAATTATGCCAATTTTCCTCTCGACAAGAGGAAACCATTGCCGAGTTCGGACCCAGTCAGCGCCGACGATTTCATCGATGTCGAGCGCCTGCTCGGCATGGCAGCAAGGCAGGCAAAGGTGGTTGCGGCATGCGCTGCCATCGGTCTTTTTCTGGGCGTGCTCTATTTGCAGACCACGCCTCCCACCTACATGGCGACGAGCCGTGTGCTGATCGACGAAGGGTTGAATAAGGTCGTCGACGAGGTCTCGGCGGCGTCGGTCAGCATGCAGACCGACTCCGCCATTTTGAGCCAGATCGAAATACTCCACTCGGCGAGACTGGCGGCGGTGGTCGTCGACAAGCAGAAGCTCGATCAGAACGACGCTTTCATGAACCCTCCGACGTCGGCCGTGTCGAAGGCTGCCGGTTTTGTGCGCGGCGTGGTCCGGTATTTCCGTCCCAATCCCGCCGTGGGTACGGCCGACGTTACTCAGCTTGACCCGGCGACGCGTGACGCGATGATTGCCTCGTCGCGGCGCGATTACGCAATCCTCAAACTGCAGGACGAGGTGCAAGCCGAGCGCATCGGTCGAAGCTATGTGATCTCCATCGCCTACCAGGCCACGGACCCCGCACTTGCGACCGCGGTTACCAAAGCCTATGCCGACGCCTATCTCGCCGATCAGCTCGATGCGAGCTTCGATGCGACCGAGCGGGCGGCGGTCTGGCTGCAAGGTCGGCTGACGGAGCTTCGCGAAAGCTCCCAGGCAGCGGCGCTCGCCGTCGAGAAGTTCAGGGCCGAACATGGGCTGGCCGTCGATGACGGCCAGTTGATCAGTGACAAGCAACTGTCGGACCTCAATGGCCAGCTCATTGAGGCGCAGGCCGACACCGCCCGCGCCAGCGCCCGCTACCAGCAATACAAGTCGATCGTCGAAAGCGGTTCGGACAACGCATTCAGGGACGCCGCGATATCCGCCGACCAGCCGAGCAACTCGATCATTTCAACGCTCAAGACCCGCTATCTCACTGTCGCCAAGCGGCAGCAGGATATCGAAGCCAATTTCGGGGCTGAGCATCCCCAGGCGGTCGCACTTGCCAAGGAAAGGGCCGACATATCGGCGCAGATATTCGGCGAGCTGAAGCAATTGACCGAAAGCTACCGCAACGAATACGAAGTCGCTCTCGCGCGCGAGACGGCGCTCCGTGCAAATGTCGCGTTAGCGGCTGGCAAGAGTTCCATCGACAACCAGTCGCAGGTCAAGCTGCGCGAACTGGAGCAGAAGGCAACGGCGCTCTCGACGCTCTATCAAACGTTCCTTGGCCGCTACGAGGAAGCCTCCCAGCAGCAGTCCTTCCCGGTCGGCAAGATCCGCGTCATCTCGGACGCGACGCTGCCGAAGTCCGCGGCAACCCCGCGCACGTCCATAGTGCTGGGACTTTCGCTCGTGCTTGGCGTGATGTTGGGAGCCGGGGTTGGTGGCCTGAATGAGTTCAGGGAGCGGTTCTTCAGGACCGGCGAAGACGTTCGCGATCGCGTCGGCCTCAAATTCCTTGGCTACCTGCCGATCATTGGCAGCAAGGTCGCCAAGGACGACAAGCGCGATGACGGTCAGGCGGATATCAAAACCGCCCAATCAGCGTCGGCGGCTGAAAGACGCGCGCGCATGCGGGTGAGCATCGACGCCCCGGCATCGATGTTTTCCGAGACGCTGCGCAGCGCCAAGATTGCCTTCGACGTGGTGATGGAAGGGCAGGGCAGCCGGGTCATCGGCGTAATCTCGGTCCTTCCCGGCGAGGGCAAGTCGACCGTGGCGGCGAATCTGGCCGGATTGCTTGCCGCCAACGGGTCGAAAACGCTGCTGGTGGACGGCGACCTGCGTAACCCCGGCCTCAGCCGCAGCCTTGGCATGGAAGCCGAGCAAGGCCTGATGGAAGCGGTGGTGAGCGGGCAGACCTGGCAGTCCGTCGGCAAGATCGACCGGCAGACCAAGCTGGCGATCGTCCCCGCCGTGCCGCGCGGTCATTTCTCGCACACAAGCGAGCTTCTGTCGTCGGCCGGGATGCGGCGTTTCATCGACAATGCCAAGGAGACCTTCCAGTACATCGTCGTCGATCTGCCGCCGCTCGGCCCCGTGGTTGATGCCAAGGCCTTTGCGCCGCTTGCCGACGGCTTCGTGCTCGTGACCGAGTGGGGGCGCACGCCGCGTGCGATGGTGCAATCCATATTGAGTTCGGAATCCTATATCGCCAACAAGATCGTCGGCGTCGTCCTCAACAAGGTCGATTTGAAGAAGCTGGCGAAGTATGGATCGATCGGCGGCTCGGAAAAATTCTTCGACAGATATTCGTCATACTATCTGGAGAAGTCGGAAGCGCGGACGAAGGTGAACAGCTGAGGCCGGTCTGTAGGACCGATATTGAGCAGATCGTCGTCTTGCGCCGTCAGGCCGATACCGGGCCGAGGCCGTCGTGAGCGAAGACGAATGCCCCTCGAACAGACCATGACAGGCAGCCTGTGCACGAGCCGGTAGGGTCGGTGGCGAATGACGTTCCTTAGGGTGCCGGTCGATTTCCTCGCTTGATCAGGTCGCCGAGCCGCGACGGGTCGCGCAAAAGCGTTCGCACCCTGCTTTGTGCCGGACATTCCACCGTAGGACGTTTGCAGCCAGGAACCGGCGTGACAACGCTGGCGCGTTACGCCGCCTTGAGACGGTAGCGGAAGATGGTGTGGTCGAGCAGAAGCCGGATGCGCGGTTCGGCCTCGATCGCAATCAGCCAGCTCGCGGCGATCATGGTCGCCCCGACGATGACCACCGAAAGCAGGTATGGCACTCCCGCACGCATCAAGGCGCCGAGAATGGCTGCGCCGACGACATTATGGATCAGATAGAGAGGGTAGGTCATCAGGCCGATCCGGCGCCAGCCGCGCCAGGACAGGTCGAGCCGTAACGACCACGCCATCAGCGCCATGGCAGCGAGGAACAGGACGATCGGCGGCCCGTAGGGCATCGCGGCTTCGACCTTGATGCTGCGGACGTCGACAGCACTTATGATCTGCAGCACGCCGCCAGCCAGGAACGAGGCGCAGAAGACAAGGCGGGCGGGCGTCACTGCCTTGAAACGCATCAGCCAGAACAGCACACCTGTCGCGAAAAAACATCCGTGATGCACCAGGAGCAGGTCGAGCCAGCGCGCCTCGGCAAGGTCCGTCCAGTCGAATGGATAGTACAGGCACCAGAAAAGCGTGCTGATCGCGCCGAGCGCAACTGCCACCGCTTCCATCAGGTCGAAGCGGCCGAGCCGCAGCAGGATCCAGACGACGGCGTAAAAGGCGATCTCGATGCCAAGCGTCCAGTAGACGCTGTCGACCCAGGGGTTGAACGGAACGAACAGGGCGGTGCGTATGAGCGTGGTGACAGCGTCCGTCGGCCAACTGAGATCGACGAGAAGCAGCACCATCGCGGTGACTGGTGCGCAGATCCAGGCGGCCGGCGCCAATCGTTTCACCCTTGCCTCGAAAAACCGCAGCGGTGTGGAATGCTCGGCGCTGAAGGCGATGACGAAGCCGCTGATGACGAAGAATATCTGGACGCCGACCCATCCGAATTGGACCAGTCCGCCTATTTCCGGATGCGGCGGGATGCCGCCCGTCGCACGCGCCGAAACGCCCTCGGGGAACGCCCACACCCAGAAGCCGTAGTGGTAGACCATCACGAGGACAGCGGCGACAAAACGCAGGATGTCGACGCCGCCGAATGTTGTTTTTTGCTGAGCCATGCCGTGCCTTCGGAATGGCCCCCCACGCAAAGGTTTAAGGGCAATTGCTGCATTGCACAACAGACGATTGCAGTGCAGGATGAATTCGTGAATTCGTCCGAAGCCGCGATCCGCCTGCCGCGCTCCGAAAGCAGCTAAAGCCCGATTCCGCGTCCCTTCAGCGCCGCGGTGATTTCGTCGAGAATGACCGGATCGTCGATGGTCGCTGGCATTGTCCAGTCTTCCTTGTCGGCAATCTTCTGCATGGTGCCGCGCAGGATTTTGCCGGAGCGCGTCTTGGGCAGGCGCTTGATCGTGACCACCGTCTTGAAGGCGGCGACCGGGCCGATCCGCTCGCGCACCAGCGTGACCACCTCGGTCTCAATAGTGCCGCTGTCACGCGTGACACCGGCATTCAGCACGACGAACCCGAGCGGAACCTGGCCCTTCATAGCGTCGGCAATGCCGACGACAGCGCACTCGGCAACGTCCGGATGCGCGGCCAGCACCTCCTCCATGGCGCCGGTCGACAGCCGGTGGCCGGCGACATTGATGATGTCGTCGGTGCGGGCCATCACGAACAAATAGCCGTCCTCGTCCATCATGCCGGCATCCGCCGTCTTGTAGAAGCCGGGGAATTCCTCGAGATAGGCTTGGCGAAACCGGTCATCGGCATTCCACAGCGTCGGCAGGCAGCCGGCCGGCAGCGGCAGCTTGACCACGACATTGCCCAACGTGCCGCGCGGCACTTCGTGGCCGGCATCGTCGAGCACACGGATATCGTAGCCGGGCATCGGCACCCCGGGCGAGCCGTATTTCACCGGCAGTAGCCCTAATCCGGCTGGGTTGATCGTCATCGGCGAGCCCGTCTCGGTCTGCCACCAATGGTCGATTACCGGCACGTTCAATTTCTGCTCGGCCCATTTGATGGTTTCCGGATCGGCGCGCTCGCCGGCGAGGAACAGCGTGCGGAATTTCGACAGGTCGTATTTCGGGACGAATTCGCCCTTGGGGTCCTGTCCCTTGATGGCGCGGAATGCGGTCGGCGCGGTGAACAGCGCGACCACGCTATGCTCTGATATCACCCGCCAGTAGGTGCCGGCGTCGGGCGTGCCGACCGGCTTGCCCTCGAACAGGACGGTCGTGCAGCCATGCAGCAGCGGGCCGTAGACGATGTAGGAATGGCCGACCACCCAGCCGACGTCGGAAGCCGCCCAGAACACCTCACCCGGCTTGACGCCGAACTCGTTCTCCATCGACCATTTCAGCGCAACCATGTGGCCGCCATTGTCGCGCACGATGCCCTTGGGCTGGCCGGTCGTTCCGGACGTGTAGATGATGTAGAGCGGGTCGGTGGCGAGCACCGGAACGCAGTCGACATTGGCGCCCGCGGCCCGCTCGCGGGCGACGGCGTCGGCATAGTCGATGTCATGGTTCTCCTCTAGCTCGCAGCGCAGCTGATCGCGCTGCAGGATGAGGCAGGCTTCGGGCTTGTGCCGCGACATCTCGATCGCCTTGTCGAGCAGCGGCTTGTAGGCGACGACGCGCCCGGGCTCCAGGCCGCAAGAGGCGGAAATGATCAGCTTCGGTCTGGCGTCGTCGATGCGTGTGGCGAGCTCGTGCGAAGCAAAGCCGCCGAAGACGACCGAATGTACGGCGCCGATACGGGCGCAGGCAAGCATGGCAAACGCAGCTTCCGCCACCATCGGCATGTAGATGATGACCCGATCGCCTTTTTGGACGCCGCGGTTCTTCAGCACCGACGTCAGCGCGACCACCTCGCGTTTCAATTCGGCATAGGTGAATTTCCTGACCGTGCCGGAAATCGCGCTGTCATGGATCAGCGCGATCTGATCGGCGCGGCCACCCGCCACGTGGCGGTCGACGGCGTTGAAGCAGGTGTTGCAGGAGGCGCCGCCAAACCAGCGCCCATAGACGCCGGCATTCGCATCGAAGACCGTTTCGAACGGCGAGAACCAGTCGATGGCCTTGGCCGCATCCGCCCAGAATTTTTCCGGATCGCGTTTCCAGCCGTCATAGACCTCGTGGTAGCGTGACGCCATCCAGCTTTCTCCCAGGAATGTTTCTGTCCTTGGAAATAGCGTATGCTGTTTTTGCAAGCACGTGCAAATTCGTCTTGGCGACCTCGCTTTGGTCGAAATGGACGTGACCGCCGCTTTATCGCCGCAACCGGCCAGGTCGTAGAAAGCGCCTGCTTGCTTAATACTGTTCCTATAGCCGTGGCGCGGTGTTGGCCGTGCTACATCCCCCGGCGCAGGGCAGCCGTATGCACCGGTGCGTCCCACAATGCGGTCGTCTCGTCGTCGAGCATGGTCAGCGTGATCGAGCAGCCGGCCATGTCGAGCGATGTCACATAGGACCCGACCAGCGAACGGGCGACCGTCACGCCGTTTTTCTCGAAGATTTTCCGGGCGCTGTTGTACATCAGGTAGAGCTCCATCAGCGGCGTGCCGCCGAAGCCGTTGACGAAAAGCAGCGCCGGGCCTTTTGCTCTGTCACCCAGATCGCCTGATATCGCCGCGCAGATCTCCTCGGCGATGGCGTCGGCGCTCTTCAATGTGTCGCGGCGGCGGCCGGGTTCGCCATGGATGCCGACGCCGAATTCCATCTCGCCGTCGCCGATATCGAAGGTCGGCCTGCCGGCGGCCGGTACGGTGCAACTGGTCAGCGCAACGCCCATCGAGCGCGTCGCGCCATTGATGCGTTCGCCAAGCGCCTTCAACGGCTTCAGCGCCATGCCTTGCTCGGCCGCGGCGCCGAGGATCTTCTCGACCACCAGCGTGCCGGCAACGCCGCGTCGGCCAGTGGTGTAGGAGGAGTTCTCGACCGCGACGTCGTCATTGGTCACCACTTGCATCACACCCTCCGACATTTCAGCAGCCATGTCGAAATTCATCACGTCGCCCTCGTAGTTCTTGACGATGAACAGGCAGCCGGCACCGGTGTTGACCGCCTCCGCGGCCGCCATCATCTGGTCCGGCGTCGGCGAGGTGAACACCTGGCCGGGGCAGGCGGCATCCAGCATGCCATGCCCGACCAGCCCGCCATGCAGCGGCTCGTGGCCAGAGCCGCCCCCGGAAATCAGCGCTACCTTGCCGGGCTTGAGTGTCCTGCGGCGCACGAATTTATGCTCGTCGCCAAGCACAAGGATGTCGGCATGGGCGGCAACGAAGCCGTCGAGGCTTTCGGTCAGCACCGTGTCCACAGAATTCAGAAACTTCTTCATGGCCGTCTCTCCCGAAATAGCTGAACGTGGCGCGACTATGTCCCGCCCTTGCCGGCAATGCTGGTGATCTTCTGGATGAAATCGTTGACCGCCCTGTCGAGCGCCGCGTTCTGTTTGTCGTCGCCGAAATCGGGAACGATCAGCGAAACATGCCGCGTCTTGCGCATGCCGGATGCCAGCGACATTTTTCCCGGATGCGCCTGATGGTAGGCGGCAAGAAAATGGTCGCGTTCGGCCGGGCTGAAATGGCAGACGGCGAAAATAGCCGGCAAATGTTTTGACGGGATCGGGATCGAGTAGGCCGGACTGGAAATCTGGGTGACGAAGCTGCGATGCTTGCCCAACGCGTCGGCGAGGCGCTGGCGCATGCCGGACGGGCGCTGGTCGAGGACCTGCGACAGGATCGTCTTATAGGCGCGGATCGCCTCTTCGGAACCGGCTTCAGGCGTCTTCTTGGTTTCGGCCATGCCGGTGCCTAGATCGAGACGTCCGCAATGGCCACCTTGGCCATTGCGAGCTGGGCGGGAACCACGGAAAGGTCGCGCAGACCGGCCTCAATCAGCGCCGGGATCGCCGCAGGATCGCCGCCGGCGTCGCCGCACAGGCTGACCGGAATCTTTTGCGCGCGGCCGAACGCCGCAACCGAGGCGATCAGCCGAAGCACGGCCGGGTTCCTGATCGAATTGAGATGCGCGACCGAGGCATTGTCGCGCGCCGCCGCCATCACATACTGGGTCAGGTCGTTCGAGCCGATCGAGAAGAAGGCGACCTCGGCAAACGCCTCAGGAGCGATCGCCACCGACGGCACCTCGACCATGATGCCGAGCGGCGGCATTTTTTGCGCGACGCCGCGCGCGGCAAGCGCGGCCTGCTCTTCGGCGAAGAGCGCGGCTGCTCGCTGATACTCGTCCCACACGGCGACCATCGGGAACATCACCTTGAGATTGCCATGCAAGGCGGCGCGCAGCAGCGCCCTGATCTGCACCCGAAAAACCTCCGGTCTCGCCAGCGATAGCCTGATGCCGCGCAGGCCGAGAAACGGATTACCCGCCTCGACGGTGAAACCCGGCACCGGCTTGTCGCCGCCGGCGTCGATGGTGCGGATGGTCACCGGTCTGTCGCCGGCCCATTCGAGCACCTTGCGGTAGGCGCGATACTGCGATTCCTCGTCCGGCAGCGTCTTGCCGAACAGGAACTCGGTCCGCATCAGCCCGACGCCATCGCAGGTCGAGACATCGATACCGTCGACATCGGACGGATCGGCGATGTTGACCTGCACCCGCACCGCAGTGCCGGCTTTCGTCACCGCCGGCCGAGCCAAAAAAGTTTCCGCCCTGTCGCGACGTGCCGCGAAAGACGACGACGATTGCCGGAACGCCTCGACCTCTGCCCTTGTTGGCCTCAACACGATGCCGCCGTGCTCGGCATCGAGCAGGGCGACGCCGGCAAGATCAGCCGGCGAAGCACCGAGCCCCACGATCATAGGCACGCCGCGCGAGCGCGCCAGCATGGCGACGTGGCTGGCGGTACTGCCCGCCTTCAGCGCAATGCCGCCGCCGGCGCTCCAGTCGGTTTCGAGAAAGCGCGTCGGCGCGATGTCCTCGCCGTAGAAGATGGCGCCTGTCGGCGCGGCAGCCGCGCTGTCCGCTGTCAGCGCGCGAAGCACCTGGTCTCTGATGTCGCGCATGTCGGCGGCGCGTGCCCGGAAATAATCCTGATCCGACGTTTCATAGCCGACAATTTCGGCGTCAAGCGCCTGCCGCCATGCCGCATCGGCCGGCTGGCCGGCGGCAATCGCGGCAAAGGCCGGGCCGGTCAGCGCATCGTCCTCCAGCATGGCGAGCTGGAATTCGAGAATGTCGGCGGCATCGCCGTCGGTTGCCTGGATCAGCTTGGCAAGCCGGCCTGTCGCTGTGCCGATTGCCGTTTCGAGCGCGAGCCTCTCGTCAGCGGCGGTCGCTTTACCTTTATAGCGCGCGACGACCGGGTCGAGGTTGAACAGCGGCCCTTCGGCATAGCCGGCCGAAGCCGGGATCCCCTGCAGCTTAAGCGGTTCGGGCATGGTCCACGCCCTCGTCGAAGTCGCGCCGCACCAGTTCGACGAGCGCGCCGACCGCCTCGCCGGCACCGTCGCCCTTGGCTCTGATATGCAGCACCGTGCCTTTCGGCGCCTTGGCCGCCATCACCTTGACGATGCTCTTGGCGTCGAACCAAGGACCGTTGGCGGCGAGCGCAACTTCGACTTCGGCCGAAAACGTCTTGGCGAGCTTGGTGAATTTCACCGAAGGGCGCGCATGCAGGCCGACCTCATGGGTGATCAGAACGGTGGCTTCTGCGGATGCGGACATTGAGTCAAAATTCCTGTTCATTCACGATGGCGACAATTCGTGTGCCGTCGCCACCACTTCCCTGAGCGAGGCGCCGCCGGACGCCTCCGTCGCCGCCATCACCGCGCCCTCGACGATCGGCGCGTTGCAGACGATGATCTTGTGCGCGCGCGGCTCGCCGATCATCTCGACCGCCATCTCGCTGTTGGTTTCGGCGCCGCCAAGATCGACAAGTATAGCGACACCTGCCTCCGACCAGGCCTTGTCGATCGCGCCCATGATCGCCTCGACATTGGTTCCCAGCCCGCCATGGCCGTTTCCGCCGCACCATGCAAGCGGCACTTCGTCGCCGACCATCTGGCGCACCATGTCGGCCGTGCCCTCGGCGACCAGCGGTGAATGCGATACGATGACGATGCCGACATTGCTCATGCTTGCCCCTCGATGGTCTCGGTGACAGCCCGCACCAGAAGCGCGGTCGAGCGTGCCCCGGCATCCATATGGCCGATGGAGCGGTCGCCGAGAAACGAGGCGCGCCCGCGCAAGGCCTTCATCGGCACGGTGGCATCGGCAGCACTGTCCGCGACATCGGCGATTTCCGATCCGGTCTTTCCCTGCAGCAGGGCGTCATGCACCGGTTGCAGCACGTCGAGCATGGTCTTCTGCCCGACCTGCGACTTGCCCCTGGCTGCCACCGCCTCGATCGCCTTGCCGAACGCCGACATCAGGTTGGCGCGATCCGGCTCTACGGAAATTTCCTTGCCGAGCGCCATGAACAGCGTCCCGAACAAGGGGCCCGAAGCCCCGCCGACGGTCATTACCAGCTTGGTGCCGATCGCCTTCAGAGCGTCCGGCAGCGGCTTTGTCGCGAACGTGTCCGCCTCGGCGCGCACTGCCTCGAAGCCGCGCTTCATGTTCAGCCCATGGTCGCCGTCGCCAATTGCCTGGTCGAGCTTAGTCAGCTCTTCGGCGTGAGCGGCAATCGTGTCGGCGGTGACTGATATCAGCGTCTTCAGGTCAAGCTTGTCCATCGTCCCGGTCTTGTCCAGTGTCGCAGTCTTGTCCAGTATCCCGTTCTTTTCCAATGTCCCGGGGCTCATCGGTTTGCAATCCTGTTTCCGGCCTGGTCGAAGAACAGCGGCGCCCGGTAGCGGATAATCACCCTGTCGCCTTTTTCCAATTGGATGTCGGGTTCGGTCAGCGTCACCAGCTTTCTGCTTCCCACCGTCACATGCAGGTGGTTCTGGTCGCCCAGATGCTCGACCCAGTTAACAACGCCGTCGGCGGGGCCATTCGATGCCTTGCCGATCGACAGATGTTCTGTACGCGCGCCGATCGTTTTGGTTCCCGCCGGCATGTCGCCATCCGGCAGCAGGCCGGTCGGCAGCAGATTGATCGCCGGCTGGCCGAGCCTTGCGGCTACATGAACGTTTGCCGGCTCCGAGTAGATGGTGCGTGGCGTGCCGATCTGCGCCAGCACGCCGTCGGCGAGAATGCCGATGCGATCGGCCATCGTCATCGCTTCGATCTGGTCGTGCGTGACATAAAGCATGGTGGCGCCGACCTCGGCCTGGATGCGCTTCAGTTCGAGCCGGAGATCGGCGCGCAGCTTGGCATCGAGCGACGACAGCGGCTCGTCCATCAGATAGATCGAGGGCTTGCGCACCAACGCGCGCCCGATGGCGACGCGCTGCATCTCGCCGCCGGAAAGTTTGGTGGAGCGGTTGTTCAGCTTGTGGTGGATACGCACCATCTTGGCCACATCCTCGACGCGGCGGCGCACCGAGTCCTCGCTCAGCCGCCGCGCAGGCGAGCGCAGCGGAAAGGCCAAATTGTCGAAGACCGACAGATGCGGATAAAGCGAATATTGCTGGAAGACGAAGGCCGTGTCGCGCTCGGCCGGCGACAACATTGTCGCATCGCGGCCGCCGATATGGATCGAGCCCGTATCCGGCCGTTCCAATCCGGCGATAAGTCTGAGCGTCGTCGTCTTGCCGGCCCCGGTCGGGCCGAGCAGCACGACGAATTCGCCGTCGGCGACGTGCAGATCGAGAGTGTCCACGGCGACATGTTCGCCGAAGCTCTTGGTCACGCCTTTGATCTGCACGTCAGCCATGATGCGCTCTTCCCTGGGACGCCCCGTCATGGATTGCGGTTCGCACCGCGCGGCCGGAGCCCTTCTCGAACAGCGACAGCCGTGCGCTGCTCAGCGCCAGGCCGACATGGTCGCCCGCATTGAGCCGGATTTCGGCCGGCACCCGCGCCTTGATGATGCCGCCGGATGTCTCCACCGCAACGATCTGCGTGGTGCCGAGATACTCGGTGCTATAGATGGCGCCGCGCAGCTTCGAAGCGTCGTCGAAGCGGATGTGTTCCGGTCGGATGCCGAGCGCCATGTCGGCCGGCGCGATGTCCTCGCGCACCTCCGGCACTGCCACCTTGGCGCCTTGCACCAAAATCTCCTTGGCGCCCTTTGAAAGCCCGCCGCCGAAGCCGAGAAAATTCATCGGCGGCGAGCCGATGAAATCGGCGACGAACATTGTCGCCGGCCGGTCATAGATTTCGCGCGGCATGCCGAACTGCTCGATTACGCCGTGGTTCATAACCGCGATCTTGTCGGCCATCGACATCGCTTCCATCTGGTCATGCGTGACATAGACCGTGGTGGCGTGGATGCGGTTGTGCAGTTCGCGCAGTTCATGCACCATGAGATCGCGGAATTCGGTGTCGAGCGTGCCGAGCGGCTCGTCCATCAGGAAGCATTTTGGCCGCCGCACGATGGCGCGGCCGAGCGCCACGCGCTGGCGATCGCCGCCGGCAAGACCGGAGACCGATTTGTTGAGCAGATGGTCGATGCGCAACAGCTTCGCCGTCTCTTCGACGCGCCGGCGGATTTCGATGCCTGGCGTGCCCTGCGCCAGCAGCGGGAAGCCGATGTTCTTGCGCACGTTCATATGCGGATAGAGCGCGAACAGCTGGAAGACGAAGGCGATGTCGCGCTCGCGGGCACGCCGCATGGTAACGTCCTCGCCACCGAGCAGGATCTTGCCGCCGGTCGGCAGTTCGAGCCCGGCAATCATGCGCAACGTCGTCGTCTTGCCGCAACCCGACGGCCCCAGCATGACGAAGAACTCGCCATCCCCGACGACGAAGTTGGAATCCTGCACGGCGACGAAATCGCCGAATGCCTTTCTCAGATGCTCGACCCTGATCTCCGCCATCGTCTACTCCGGAAACTTCGAGACGATGATGAACATCGCCGTGCCGGCCAGCATGGTGATGAACGAATAAGTGTAGAGCGACAGCGCGAACGGCTGGAACAGCATCAGGAAGCCAATGGCAATGATCACCGTGGCGATATTCTCCATCAATCCGCGCCTCGCCCAGACCGGCCAGCGCGACTTGCGTTTTGCGGGTTGGGTCATGCTCATTTGCGCACCGCGCCGAAAGTGATGCCGCGCAGCAACTGCTTGCGAAGCAGGATGGTGAACACCAGGATTGGCACCAGGAAGATCGTCGTGCCCGCGGCGACCGCCGGCCAGTCCTGGCCGCCTTCGCCGATGATGGTCGGGATGAAGGGCGGTGCGGTCTGCGCCGTGCCCGAGGTCAGCAGTGCGGCGAAGGCATATTCGTTCCAGGCGAAGATCAGGCAGAAGATGGCGGTCGCGGCAATGCCGGTGGTCGCCTGCGGCAGCACGGTGCGCCAGAAGGCCTGCAGCCGCGTATATCCGTCGATCATCGCCGCTTCTTCGTACTCGCGCGGGATTTCGTCGATGAAGCCCTTCAGCAGCCACACGGCGAGCGACACATTGACCGCCGTATAGAGCAGGATCATGCCGAGCGCGGTGTCCGACAGGCCAATCTCGCGATACATCAGGTAGATGGGAATAGCGACCGCGATCGGCGGCATCATGCGCGTCGACAGGATGAAGAACAGCAGGTCGTCGGCCAGCGGCACCTTGAAGCGCGAGAAGCCATAGGCCGACAATGTGCCGAGGAACACCGCGCAAAAGGTCGAGCCGAAGGCGATGATCAGCGAATTGACGAAGCGCGGCATGAAATTGGACGGGCCGGCGATGACCATGTTGCGCTTGCGCACTGTCTCATCGCAGATGTCCGTCGCCGGTCCCAGCGCGTTGATGTATTCCGGTGTCTGCCGGGTGCGGGTCGAGAACAGATTGCAGTAGCCCTCGAGGCTCGGCTGGAACAGGATTTTTGGCGGATAGGCGATCGAGTCCGGCGGCGTCTTGAAGCTGGTGGCGAAGATCCACAACAGCGGCACGATCGAGATCAGCGCGTAAAGCACGATAATTGTGCCGGCGACGCGCTTCGAAATCGCGGAGGGTGCGACAACAGAATGGGCTGACGTCAGGCTCATCTCTGCTTCACCTTGTTGAGCGCCTTGACATAGATGTTGGCTAGCCCGAACACCGCAACGAACAGGATTATGGCGAAGGCCGAGGAATAGCCGGTCCGCCAGCTTTCGAAGGCCTGCCGCTTCAGCGTGATCGAGGCGACCTCGGTGGTCGATCCCGGTCCGCCGCCGGTCAGGAGGTTGACCATGTCGAACATCTTGAAGTTCTCGATGCCGCGGAACAGTACCGCCAGCATGATGAAGGGCAGCGCCATCGGCAGCGTGATCGACCAGAACTGCCGCCAGTTGGAGGCGCGGTCGACCTCGGCAGCCTCATAGATGTATTCGGGGATCGAGCGCAGGCCGGCGAGACAGATCAGCATCACGTAAGGCGTCCACATCCAGGTGTCGACGATGACGATCGACCACGGCGCCAGCGACACGTTGGAGAGCATGCCGATCTGCGTTGCCGGAATGCCGGTGGCGAACGAGATGGCATAGGCGAACAGCCCGATCTGCGGCTCGTAGAGGAAGCGCCAGAAATTGCCGACCACTGCCGGCGACAGCATCATCGGCACCAGAATGATGGTCGTCCAGAAGGCGTGGCCGCGAAACTTCCGATCGATCAGCCAGGCCAGGGTAAAACCGATCAGCGTTTGCAGCAGGATGGTCCAGAATACGAAATGCGCCGTCGTCTGCATGGCGATCCAGATGTCCTGGTCGCCGAGGATGCGCTTGTAGTTGGCAAGGCCGACGTTCCTGACCACCTCGTTGGGACGGTTGGCGCGGTAATTGGTGAAGGACAGATAGATCGCCCAGAACAGCGGGAAGATGTTGACGGCAAGCAGCAACAGGATCGTCGGCGAGATGAACAGCCAGGCGAGGCCCTTGTCGCTGATACCTCGGACCTTGCGGGCCAACGGCTCAGGCGTAGCCCGGGCGACGCTGTCCGCAGTCCGATTGAGCATGGTCAGTCCCGCTTCGGTCACTTGGGTCGTCTCGACAGTGGAATTTATCTGAGCTGTGTCCCGTGCCAAGGGTGGCACGGGACACGCGGTCGTGGCTCGGGAGGAGCCGATTGGATACTGCCCCAACTACATCTTGCCGTCGTCCTGGAAGACCTCGGTCCAGTCCTTGACCAGGCCATCAAGTGCATCCTTGGCCGAACCCTGGCCGGCGACGACGTAATCATGGAAGCGCTTCTGCGACGCCTGCAGCAGCGGCGCATAGCTGGGCTCTGCCCAAAAATCCTTCACGATGGCCATGGAGTCGAGGAAGGTCTGCGCATAAGGCTGGCTGGCCGGGAAGCCTGGATCCTTGACGACCGCGTTGAGGCAGGAAAAGCCGCCGAGCGACCACCATTTGGCCTGAACATCCTTGTTGGCGAACCACCTGATGTATTTGAGCGCAGCCTCCTGCTTGTCGGAGTAAGAGACCACCGAGATGCCCTGGCCGCCAAGCTGGGCGAATTGATCGCCGTCGGGCCCCTTGGGATTGGCGAAATAACCTATCTTGTCGCCGCCGACATTTTCGTCCTTCTGCAGGCCTGGCCAGGTAAAGGCGAAGTTCATGTGCATCGCCACCTGGCCGGATTTGAAGGCGTCGACGCCTTCGCCCATGTAGCTGTTCGAGGCTCCAGGAGGCGTGCAGCAGTCATAGAGCGCCTTGTAGAACTCAAGACCCTTCACCGATTTCTCGGAGTTGACGAAGCCGTCCATCTCATATGGCTTGTCGGGATTCTCATATTTGAAACCGAAGCTGTAGAGCCCGTCCATGGCACCCATGGTGATGCCTTCGGAGCCGCGCTCGGTATAGATCGATGCGCCATAGACCGTCTTGCCGTCGATCTCGCGCTTCTGGAAAAACTCGGCGATCTGCTTCAGCTGGTCGAAGGTCGTCGGCGCTGCGAGATCCCAGCCGTACTTTTCCTTGAATTCCTTCTGCAGTTCCGGCTTGGAGAACCAGTCCTTGCGATAGGTCCAGCCGACGACGTCGCCCATGGCCGGCAGCGCCCAGTAATTCGGCGAGTTCTTCGGCCATTCGGAGTAGCCGACGACGGTCGCTGGCACGAAGTCGTCCATGCTGATCTTCTCCTTGTCGAAGAAGTCGTTCAGCTTGACGTAGTGGCCGTTCTCGGCCGAGCCGCCGATCCACTGGCTGTCGCCGATGATCAGGTCGCACAGCTTGCCCTTGGAATTCAGTTCGTTGAGGAAGCGATCGGCATAGTTGGTCCACGGCACGAATTCGAATTTCATGCCGATGCCGGTTTCCTTGGTGAAATCCTTGGACAATTCGACAAGCGCGTTGGCCGGGTCCCAGGCTGCCCAGCAAAGCGTCAGATCTTCAGCCTGCGCGACATTCGAAACGGCGGTCGACGCAAACATCGCCGATGTCAGTCCCAACGTCAGTTTCAAGGTCGATTTCATGCCTTCCTCCCATTTGCGAAACGCGCCCGGATGACGGTTTCAAAAAAACCTCAACCCCCTCCTCAGGGGTCTAAACATGACGACGCAGTTTAGCGGCGGATGTTTAGTAATTTGTTTAGTGATGCAATTTTTACTAAACAACGCAAGCGAATTCGTCGCTGCGCTGCAGCATAATTTGCTTGTATCTGGGCGGTGATCCTGGCCGCGCCGTTCTATTAGGAAATATCCGACTTCCTGTCGCTCCTCGGCCGCGTCATCGTCGGTGGCTTCCGCCTTTGACTATGGCGAGGAGGTGGACTCGCTTTGAGTTGGTCCGTTGCCCGGTTGCGCGGCGACGGCCACCGCTGATATGCGGGGCGCGACCGACCTGCCGCGAGATTGGATGGATGCATCCCTGAAACAATGACCAGAAAACCCTTGCCAGAGCTTCCGGTCTCCGCCGTGCTGCCGGCGCTCGGTGAAGCGCTCGGCCATGGCAACAGTGCCGTGCTGGTGGCGCCGCCCGGCGCCGGCAAGACGACGCTGGTACCGCTGGCGCTGCTCGATGCAGCATGGCTCGGCACGGGGAAGATCATTCTGCTTGAGCCGCGTCGGCTCGCTGCCCGCGCTGCCGCCCGCCGCATGGCCGAACTGCTCGGCGAGGAGCCCGGCGAAACGGTCGGCTATGCCATGCGGATGGAGAACCGCACTTCTGCGAGGACCAGGATCCTTGTCGTCACCGAAGGCGTGCTGTCGCGGATGATCCTCGACGATCCGGAGTTGCCCGGTGTCTCGGCGGTATTCTTCGACGAGTTCCACGAGCGCTCGCTCGACGGCGATTTTGGTCTGGCGCTGGCGCTCGATGTGCAAGGTGCGCTGCGGACCGATTTGCGATTGCTGGTCATGTCGGCGACGCTCGACGGCGCGCGCGTCGCTCGGCTGCTTTCCGGCGCCCCGGTGATCGAGAGCGAAGGCCGCGCCTTTCCCGTCGACATCCGCTACGACGAGCGGCCGGCCGGCATCGCCATCGAGGACGCGATGGCCAAGGCAATCCGCGCGGCCCTTGCCGAGGAGAGCGGCAGCGTGCTCGCCTTTCTGCCCGGCCAGCGCGAGATCGAGCGCACCGCCGAGCGGCTGCAAGGCCGCGTCAGTGCCGACACCGACATCGTGCCGCTCTACGGCATGCTCGACAACAAGTCGCAGGACGCCGCGATCAAGCCGGCGCCGTCCGGCCGCCGCAAGGTGGTGCTGGCGACCTCGATAGCCGAGACCTCGATTACCATCGACGGCGTGCGCGTCGTCCTCGATTCCGGCTTGTCGCGCCTGCCGCGCTACGAGCCGGCCAGCGGCCTGACGCGGCTGGAGACGGTGCGGGTCAGCAAAGCCTCCGCCGACCAGCGCACCGGCCGCGCCGGCCGCACGCAGCCCGGCGTCGCCGTCCGGTTGTGGCGGGCCGAGCAGACCGCGGCACTTCCCGCCTTCACGCCGCCGGAAATCCTCGAGGCGGACCTTTCCGGACTTCTGCTCGATTGCGCCGCCTTCGGTGTCGCCGACCCGTCGAGCCTCTGCTTCCTCGATCCGCCGCCGGCCCCGGCGCTCAGCGAGGCAAGGGCGCTGCTTCGTGCGCTCGACGCCATTGACGAGGCAGGGCGACTGACGCAATCGGGTGCTGCGATGCGCAGGCTGGCACTGCCTGTGCGGCTGGCTCACATGGTCGCCGAGGTGGCAAACACCGGCCGGGCGTTCGAAGCGGCCATGCTCGCCGTGCTGCTCACCGAGCGTGGCCTGGGCGGCGACGGCGCCGACCTCGAACGGCGGCTGCTTCGGTTCCGATCCGAAAGATCGCCGCGCGCCACCGCCGCCCGGCAACTCGCCGAGCGGCTGGCGAAACAGGCTTCACCCTCCCCCTCGAGGGGGACCGAAGGACGGGCGAGGCCCGTGGTTCGCCCCGGTATGTCGATCCGCGAAGCGGATCGGGGTGGGATTGGGTCGGGCACGCCATCGCCGACCCCACCCCGTCTCCCTCGCCTTGCTGGGCAAGGCTCACTCGCCGACCCTCCCCTCGGGGGGGAGGGCAGCGCCGGCGCTCTCCTCATTCATGCCTGGCCGGACCGCGTCGCCAGGGCGCGCGGAGAGCGCGGCCGTTTCGTGCTGGCCAACGGTTCAGGCGCCATGCTCGACGCCGCCGACCCGCTGGCGGGCGAAACCTGGCTTGTCGTCGCCGATCTGCAGGGCAAGGCGCAGAACGCCCGTATTACGGCAGCGGCGGCGATAGACGAAGCCGACATTCGCGCTTCGCTCGCCGATAAGATCGAGACAAACCGCGAAGCCAGTTTCGACCGCGACAGGCGTGCGGTGCGTGTGCGTGAAACCGTTCGCCTCGGCGCCATCACCCTGTCCGAACGCATGCTGCCGGCGCCGGCCGGCATCGCCGCCGATCGCGCCATCCTTGACGCCCTGCGCCAACACGGGCTGTCGCTTTTGCCGTGGGGCAAGGAGGCCGAAACGCTGCGCCAACGGCTCGGCTGGCTACATCGCGGTCTTGGCGCGCCCTGGCCAGATGTTTCCGATGCGGCGCTCATCGACCGCCTCGACGACTGGCTGCTGCCCTTCCTTTCCGGCGCGGCGTCCTTTGCCGCGATCGATCCGGGCGTGCTTTCGGCCGGCCTCATGGCATTGGTGCCGCACGATCTGCAGCGCCGGATCGAGGCGCTGGCGCCGACCCATTTCGACCCTCCATCCGGCAGCCGTGTGCCGATCCGCTATGACGGTGAATGGCCGGTGCTGGCGATCCGCGTCCAGGAGCTGTTCGGTCTCGACCGGCATCCCGCGATCGCCAACGGCGCGGTGCCGCTGACGCTCGAGCTATTGTCACCGGCGCACCGACCGATCCAGACGACGCGTGACCTGCCCGGTTTCTGGCGCGGCTCCTGGGCCGATGTGCGAGCCGAGATGCGTGGCCGCTATCCCCGGCATGTCTGGCCGGAGAACCCGCTTCTCGCCACCGCCACCAGCCGCGCCAAACCGCGGGGGACCTAGCCTTTCTCCTTTTCCGGCTATAATCCTTGGCCATGATAAACATCCTGCGGGCGCCCGACTTCCAGCAAAGCCAGCGGCTGCGCCTCAACACGCTGATCAGGCTGCGCTGGCTTGCCATTGTTGGCCAGAGCCTGGCGGTCCTTGTCGTTGCCTATGGGCTGAAATTCCCGCTGCCGGTCAGTCTCTGCTTCGCGCTGATCGCCTGTTCGGCCTGGATGAACCTGCTGCTGACCTTCCGTTATCCGGCTGCGCATCGGCTGACCCCGCTGCAGGCTTTCGCCATCCTGACCATCGACAGCCTGCAGCTTGCCGGTCTGCTCTACCTGACTGGTGGGCTCACCAACCCGTTTTCAGTGCTGGTCACCGTGCCCGTGGTCATCTCGGCGACGTCGCTGCCGCTGCGCCTGACCGCCATCCTCGGCGCGCTGGTGATGGTGACGGCAAGCCTGCTGGTGTTCTTCCATCTGCCGCTGCCCTGGTACGAGGGCGCGCCGCTGGAGATGCCGTTCATTTACGTCGCCGGCATGTGGATGGCAGTGTTTTCCTCGATCGCCTTCACCGCGATCTACGCCTTCCGCGTGGCCGAGGAAGCTCGGCTGCTCGCCAACGCGCTTGCCGCCACCGAGCTGGTGCTGCAGCGCGAACAGCATTTGTCGGCGCTGGACGGCCTTGCCGCTGCCGCCGCGCATGAGCTCGGCACGCCGCTCGCCACCATCACGCTTGTTGCCAAGGAGATGGAGAAGGCGCTCCGCAATGACCCGAAATACGGCGAGGACGTGACGCTGCTGCGCTCGCAGAGCGAGCGTTGCCGCGAGATCCTCAAACGCCTGACCAGCCTGTCCTCTGAGGGCGAGGCGCATCTCTCCCGCCTGCCGCTGACCTCGCTGGTCGAGGAGATGACCGCCCCGCACCGCGATTTCGGCATCTCGATCAAGCTTCTCCCTGGCGAGCGCATCGGCCCCGAACCGGTGGGACGGCGCAATCCCGGCGTCATCTACGGCCTCGGCAATCTGGTCGAGAACGCCGTCGATTTTGCCCGCAAGAGCGTCACCGTGCGCTGGAGCTGGAACGAGGCAACGGTCACCTTCTCGATCACCGACGACGGGCCGGGCTTTCCTCCCGAAATCATCGATCGCATCGGCGAGCCCTATATGTCGACACGCCAGGGCACCGAGGCCGGCGGCGGCCTCGGACTGGGGCTGTTCATCGCCAAGACCCTGCTTGAACGCTCGGGCGCCACGCTCGATTTCCGCAATTCAAACGAGCCGGGCGAGGGCGCCGTCGTGCGGATATCGTGGCCGCGCAGCGTCTTCCTCAATCCTGAATCGGCTTCGGCCACCATGTTTGACACGGCTTGAATTGGACAATAGCGCTCCAAAACTATATCTGCGTAAAATTCGGGCAGCAGGAATGTCAAGACGATGAATGGCGACGAAACGATTGGCGCAATGGTTGAGGGCGAGGACACCTCGCTGCTGATCGTCGACGACGACAGGCCATTCCTCACGCGCCTTGCCCGCGCCATGGAGACCAGGGGTTTCGTGGTCGAGACGGCCGAGAGCGTCGAGGAGGCCGTGGCCAAGGCGCGCGCCAATCCGCCAGCCTACGCGGTGGTCGACATGCGGCTCGCCGACGGCAACGGCCTCGACGTCGTCGCCGCCATCCGCGAGAAGCGCGACGACGCTCGCGCCGTCATCCTCACCGGATACGGCAACATCGCCACCGCGGTTACGGCGGTGAAGCTGGGGGCCATCGACTATCTGTCGAAACCGGCAGATGCCGACGAGGTTTTCGCGGCTCTTACCCGCACTGCGGGCGAACGCGCCGCACCGCCTGAAAACCCGATGTCGGCCGACCGCGTGCGCTGGGAGCACATCCAGCGCGTCTACGAAATGTGCGACCGCAACGTCTCCGAGACGGCCCGGCGTCTCAACATGCATCGCCGTACGCTGCAACGGATACTCGCCAAACGCGCGCCGCGCTAACGCCTGACCGTCCTTTGCGCGCGCCAAGGTCGCGTGGCACTGTAAGAACTGCCCTGCCATCGGCGGTTGCGCATCATCGCACAGGGTGATGTTGTCCCTGCCGGCTGGTAGGCGACACGACGGAGACGACATGCAGGACCAGAAGCCGCGGCCGACCTCCATCTTTCGCGAATTCCTGGCCAGCGAGGCGGCAGGCGGCATCGTCCTGATGGCAGCCGCGGCATTGGCGCTGGTCGTCGCCAATTCGCCGCTGGCCGAAACCTATTTCGATGCCCTTCACGCCTATCTGGGACCGCTCAGCGTATCGCACTGGATCAATGACGGCCTGATGGCGGTGTTTTTCCTGCTGGTCGGCCTGGAGATCAAGCGCGAGATGCTGGACGGCCAGCTCTCGACATGGCCGCGCCGCGCTCTGCCCGGCATCGCCGCTGCCGGCGGCATGCTGGTGCCGGCACTTGTCTATGTCGCCATCAACCGCGACAATCCAGCCGCCCTGTCCGGCTGGGCGATCCCGACCGCCACCGACATCGCCTTTGCGCTTGGTGTGCTGTCGCTGCTCGGCAGCCGCGTGCCGGGGTCGCTGAAGGTCTTCCTCACCGCGCTCGCCATCATCGACGACCTTGGCGCCGTCATCATCATCGCGATGTTCTACACGAGCGGCCTGTCGCTCGCCTATCTCGGCGCCGCCTTCGCCGTCATCGCTCTGCTCGTCGTGCTCAACCGCATGAAGGTGCTGACACTGCTGCCCTATCTCCTGCTTGGTGTCGTCCTGTGGGTGCTGGTGCTGAAATCGGGCGTCCACGCCACGCTCGCCGGCGTGGCGCTGGCCCTGACCATACCTTTGAAGATCACCCCGGGCTTCAGTCAGGATTCAGACCATTCCCCGCTGCACCGGCTCGAGCACGGCCTGCACAGGATAGTGCCGTTTGTCGTCATCCCGATCTTCGGCTTTGCCAATGCCGGTGTTTCGCTTGCTGGCCTCAGCGCAGCCGCCCTGGTCGAGCCGCTGACGCTGGGCGTCGCCGCCGGCCTCGTCGCCGGCAAGCTGGTCGGCGTGTTCGGTTCTTGTGCGCTTGCCATCCGGCTCGGCCTCGCCGATCTGCCAGTCAATGCCGGCTGGCTGCACATGGTCGGCATTTCGCTGCTCTGCGGCATCGGCTTCACCATGAGCCTGTTCATCGGCCTGCTCGCCTTCGCCAGCGATGTCGAGCTCAAGGACGCGGTGAAAGTCGGCATCCTCGCCGGCTCCTTCATCGCCGCCATCCTCGGCGCCGCCGTGCTGCTGTTGGCGCCGGCGGCGAATGGGATGGATGAGGACGAAGAGTAGCCGACGAACGTCGCGCCGCCCCTCATTGCCCTGCCGGGCATTTCTTCCCGTATAGAGACGGGGAGAAAGACGCCTTCGCAAAGGATTTCGCCAATTTCCAGCGTTGCAAGAAAGGACGCCAAGGTCGCGGCCAGATCCCTTCTCCCCGTCACTGTACCGGGAGAAGGTGCCGGCAGGCGGATGTGGGGCAGCTCGAAGGGTCAAGGAAGAGCACAAACGTTCCAGCTACTCGCTCTCGCCCTCCAGCGCCGGCACCGCCACGCCGGCAAGTTCCGCCGCCAGCAGCCGCGCTGCTCCGGCCCGCGCGATCCTCAGCATCAGCGCCTTGCGCGTTGCCGCCGCCATGCGGTGCTCGGGCGCATCGCGCAGGATTTCGGCGCCGTAGCCGTCGGAAAGGATAAAACCGCATTCCTGCGGAAAGATCTCCAAGGGCACGCCGGGATGGGTGGCGAAGAAGAACCGATCGGAGTGCAGCCGGTAATCCGGCCATTTGCGGTCGACCCTGAAATCCTCGATCGAGGATTTGATCTCGATGATCCAGATGTCGCCCTGGCGGGTCAGCGCGACGAGGTCGGCGCGGCGCCCGGTCGCCAGCGACAGCTCGGGCAGCACATGCGCGCCCATTTCCCTGAGCAGCCGCTGCACACCGCGCCGAACCAGCATCGCGCGTTCCGACTGGCGACCGTCGATCAGGGGATTGAGAGGAATCGGTGAGATAATTGGCATGGCGGCATCATGCCAGACTTTGTTCACGGTTTGAACCCGTTTTCTGGGAGGCACCCAAAGGCGCGCTTGAAATGTGGTTTTCGCGTGAAATCCTGGTCCCCAAACGGACACCGCAAGTTCCAAACATTAGCATATGAGATACGGTGCCAATGCGGGTGGCTCTAGGGGAGTTTGGATGATGAACGCGGACGAGATGCAGGCGGTAGCCGACACCCTGATGCGGGTCGTGACGCCTGACATGGCACCCAAGCAATTGATCAAAGCGGCCAGGAAGGAACACCCGAACGCGTCAAAGAAGGACATCGCCCGTGCGGCCTTCTTCTCGATCATCGCCAACGCCGAAGAAGACCACGGCAAGGCAAGGAACCTGCAGGCATTCGCCATAGCCGAGCGTGTCGATGGTACTTCTTGATCGGCACTGTAGCTGGATCAATCATCGACCCTCCGCCGATAACGATGCATGGCCAAACCCAACCTGCAAAACGGCTGGCATTCCGGGTCTCGCCACGGCATAGCGGTTCAATGATTGAGCGACGTGGCCTGGTGCCTTTGCAGTTGGAACTGGCGTTGGTTCGCTTGGCGGCTTGATCGGGCTTGGCGGTGCAGAATTTCGTCTGCCGTTCCTGATCGGTCTGTTTCGGTTTGCCGCCCTTGAAGCCGTGATCTTGAACAAGGCCGCCAGCCTGGCTGTCGTCGCCGCAGCGCTGCCGTTTCGGGCGGCCACGGTGCCGCTAGCCTCGGTAGCCGCACAATGGCCGATCATACTCAATCTCTTGGCTGGCAGCCTTCTGGGCGCCTGGTTTGGCGCAGGATGGGCAACCCGCCTCCAGTCCGCGACGCTTTACAAGGTGATTGCCGCACTGCTGATCCTAATCGCGATTGTCCTGGTTTTCGGCCATGATCCAGATGCTGCAGGATTGCAATTTGTCACCGGAGCCGCATTGATCGTTGCCGGGATCATTGCTGGGTTTGCCGTCGGCGTCGTGGCATCCCTGCTCGGCGTGGCAGGCGGTGAACTGCTCGTCCCGACGCTTGTGCTTCTGTTCGGTGCCGACATCAAGCTGGCGGGCTCTCTATCGCTGGCAGTAAGCCTGGCGACGATGCTCGTCGGCTTCACCCGCTACAGCCGCGACCAGAGCTTTTCGGTCATCGGCAGGAACAAGGCGTTCTTGCTGGCCATGGCTGGCGGTTCGATTGTCGGGACATATATCGGCGGGCAGTTGCTTGGCGTGGTCCCCGAGCAAATCCTGCTCCCACTGCTGGCGGCAATTCTGGTGATCTCAGCCTACAAGATCTGGCGACACGAATAGCACCACCTAGCCTAGCCGCGCAACCTTCACACCTGTGCGGGAACGACTTTGTCAGATGGCAAAACCGCCCCCGCAATATCGTCCAGGATCGGGCAGTCCGGCCGGTCATCGCCGTGGCAGGCATGGATCAGCTTCTGCAGGGTCGAGCGCATCGACTGCAATTCGCGCACCTTCTCCTCGATTGCCGTCACATGCGCGGCGGCGATCTCGCGCACGTCATGGCTGGCGCGGCTGCGGTCCTGGTAGAGCGCCATCAGCTGGCGGCAGTCGTCGATGGAAAAGCCGAGATTGCGCGCGCGGCGCAGAAACGTCAGCCGGTGGATGTCGTCGCCCGAATAGTCGCGGTAGCCGTTGCCGGCCCGCGCCGGACGGATCAGGCCGATCTCCTCATAGTAGCGAATGGTCTTGGCCGGCAGGCCGGAACGCTGGGCGGCATCTCCGACATTCATGATTGGTTCCCTAACTTCCGGCGGCCTGGCGGACCGCCCCATTGAATTTCCTACATAATCTTATGAGTGCCGTTGCCGAAAAGCCACAGCTGCGGACTTACCGGCATGTAAGCACCTGCATATAGGCATCGCCCGCTTGGCAAGCAAAGCAAATGCCAGCATGAATGATGGCGACAAGGCGGCCGTCTCGTGCCGCTATCTTTCGGGCGGGGCATCGGACCTTTTCATGCGCATGAAGTCATTCGCAATCGTCGCCGCACTTGCGCTGTCGACGGCTATTGCTGGTTGCAGCACCATCGGCTCGCAGATATTCACCAACAACTATGGCCCGATGACCGATGCGGGCTATCAACTGCCGCGCATTCCGATCGAAAAGGTGCCGTTCAAGTACCGCCGGCAGATCGTGAGCTACGACACCGGTGAAAAGCCGGGCACCATCGTCGTCGATACGCAGAACAAGTTCCTCTATTATGTCATGGGCGGCGGCGAGGCGATGCGTTACGGCATCGGCGTCGGCCGCGAGGGTTTTGAATGGCGCGGCACCGCCCGCATCGCGGCGAAGCGCGAATGGCCGACCTGGACGCCGCCATCGGCGATGATCAAGCGCCAGCCGGAACTCGCCAAATTTGCCGGCGGCATGGATCCCGGATTGACCAACCCGCTCGGCGCGCGCGCCCTGTATCTATTCAACAAGGGCGGCGATTCAGGCTACCGCCTGCATGGCAGCCCGGAGTGGAACTCGATCGGCAAGGCGATGTCGTCGGGCTGCATCCGGCTGATGAACCAGGACATCATCGACCTTTACGACCGCACCTCCGTCGGCGCCAAGGTCATCGTTCTCTAGAACTCATACGCGGACCGTCTAGGCAACAACTGACGTCCCAAAGCAAAAAACCGGGCAATTTGGCCCGGTTTTTTGTGTCGCGCGAAGGGCGAATTGACGTCCTTTGATCTTAAGAGACCTGTTCGACCTGCTGCACCTCGGGCACAAAATGCCGGAGCAGGTTCTGGATGCCGTGCTTCAGCGTCGCCGTCGACGACGGGCAGCCGGCGCAGGCGCCCTTCATGTGCAGGAACACGGTGCCGTTCTCGAAGCCGCGGAAGGTGATGTCGCCACCGTCCTGGGCGACGGCCGGACGCACCCGCGTGTCGAGCAGTTCCTTGATGGTGATGACCAGTTCCTCGTCGGCCTTGTCGTAGAATTCGCCGGTCTGGCTGGTCTCGGCGGCGGGGCCGGCCCTGGCCATGACCGGCGCGCCGGACATGAAGTGCTCCATGATGGCGCCGAGGATCGCCGGCTTCAGATGCTGCCAGTCGGGGCCGTCCTTGGTCACGGTGACGAAATCATAGCCGAAGAAGACGCCGGTCACGCCGGGGATCTCGAACAGCCGGCCGGCCAGCGGCGAAGCCGCGGCAGCGCTGTCGGCATCGCGGAAATCGGCGGTGCCTTCGACAAGCACTTCCTTGCCGGGCAGGAACTTCAATGTCGCCGGATTTGGCGTCGATTCGGTCTGGATGAACATGGACGTCTCCGAGCCCGTTCGGGCATATAGTTTGGAATAATTCTAAATAGGCCTTATCGGCAGGACATTCAAGCGAAAGCCATCGCCGGAACGGCCGCCCGAGAGAATGAATTTTCGTCTACAGCGCCGCGCGTCCTTATTGGACGTGCAAGGGCTGTAGCACTTCGATTTTTGCGCTGGCCAGGGATTTTGCGCCAAGGTGTGTTGAGATTCAGGTCAGGCCGGGCCGAAAATGACGGTTTCCGAGAACCGGAGCGGAGCGTACTTTTGGGTACGCGCATGACTCCGAAATCGAATTTGATTTCGGAAGGTCATGCGCAAAATCAGAGTTCTAGAGCGTCCTTTGCGCGCCCAACAAGGCGCGCGGCGCTGTAGTAAGCACAGGAAGCCGCCGTTTGCAGGCCGGCCTCACCTGAATATCAGCACACCTTAGGCCAGGCTGTCGATTTCTTCGTCTGACAGGTTCTGCGGCACCACTGTCACCGGGATCGGGAAGGCGGCGCCCTTGCCGGCGACCGCGCCGACCAGCGGGCCCGGCCCTTCCTTGCCGGCGCCGGCGGCCAGCACGAGGATGGCGATATCCTGGTCCTCCTCGATCAATTTGTGGATCTCTTCCGTCGGCTTGCCTTCGCGCACCACCAGTTCCGGCTCGATGCCGAGCTTCTGGCGCACCTTGTTGGCATAGCTGTCAAGTGCGGCGCGCGCGGTGGCGGTGGCCTCCTCGCGCATGATCTTCTCGACACCCAGCCAATGCTGGAAATCGTCCGGCTCGATCACATAGAGCAGCACCAGCACGCCGCTGGTGCTCTGCGCGCGCTTCGAGGCGTAGACGACGGCCCGTTCGCATTCGGGCGTGTCGTCGATGATCGCCAAAAACTTGCGGCGATGGCCGGCTTCGCGGCTGAGGCGTTTGGAGACCATATTCTACCTCAAATGGTTTCGGTCGCAATCTGCCACCGCCACGGCCCGGCCGCAAGCGACCGGCGGATGTAGCGATATTGGCTGCAGATTAACCCTGCAGCAGGCCGATGATGTCGCGCACGGTCTTCATCGTCGCCTCGGCCAGCAGGCCGGCCCGCTCGCCGCCATCCCTGAGCACCGCGTCGACATAGGCGCGGTCGTCGGAAATGCGGCGCATTTCGCCGGCGACCGGCGCCAGCTTTTCCACGGCAAGGTCGGCCAGCGCCGGCTTGAACACCGAAAACTGCTGGCCGCCGAACTCTTTCAGCACTGCCTCCTTCGATATCTCGGCGAGACCCGCATAGATGCCGACCAGGTTTTCGGCTTCCGGCCGGCCGGCCAGGCCGTCCAATTCGCCAGGCAACGCCTCCGGGTCGGTCTTGGCCTTGCGGATCTTCTTCAAGATGCTGTCGGCATCGTCGGTCAGATTGATGCGCGACAGGTCCGACGGATCCGACTTCGACATTTTCTTCGAGCCGTCGCGTAGCGACATGATACGCGCCGCCGGTCCGCCGATGATCGGTTCGGTCAGCGGGAAATAACCGTTCACGGTCTCCTCGCCGATCTTCATCTCGACGCCGACGCCAAGGCCGGCGATGCGGTCCGAAAAGTCGTTGTTGAATTTTTGCGCAATGTCGCGTGTCAGCTCCAGATGCTGCTTCTGGTCATCGCCGACCGGCACATGGGTGGCGCGGTAGACAAGGATGTCGGCCGCCATCAGGCTCGGATAAGCGAGCAGCCCAAGCGAGGCGTTCTCGCGATCCTTGCCGGCCTTGTCCTTGAACTGCGTCATCCGGTTCATCCAGCCGATGCGGGCCACGCAGTTGAAGATCCAGGCAAGCTCGGCGTGCTGCATGACCCGCGACTGGTTGAAGACGATGTGCTTTTTCGGGTCGATGCCGGAGGCGAGAAACGCCGCGGTGATCGCGCGCGTCTGGTCCTTGAGATCCTCATGGACAAGCTGCGCGGTCAGCGAATGCAGGTCGACGACGCAATAGATGCAATCGGAGGTGTCCTGCAGGGCAACGAATTTCTTGATGGCGCCGAGATAGTTGCCGAGGTGCAGATTGCCGGTCGGCTGGACGCCGGAAAAAACGAGGGGCTTGAAGGCGGTCATATGTCCTCATGGCTTGTGGAGGGCCGTTTCGCGCGCGGCGAAAGTCTTGCGACGGCGCGCTTATGGACGAGAGCGGGGAGCGGATCAAGGGGCTGTAGGCGATCGCAGCAGAGCGATTGCTTCAGGTCGGATTGCTTGTTCGATGTTGTTGGCGCTGCGCCTATAGCGCCTGTCTCGGCTTGACATCGATGTGTATGATAGGTGGAACATATTCTGCAAACGATCTGACGAGAAATGGATGACCATCTTAAACGAGAAAGCTTTGGAGCGCCGGCATGGCCGCGAGACGCCGCTGGAGACAGCGGCGCGGCTTCGGGCCGAATTCGGGATCGAACTTAGCAAGCAGGCACGTAAGCCGCTGCCGCGCCCGGTCTATGACGAATTGTCCGGCGAAGACTGATGCTTGTCGACGGGGTCGCTGCGGTTAGGTTTACGGATCTGGAGACTATTCCCTGGTCGAAGGGGAGCCCTTCCGCCTGATACTGCGCCGGATCATGCCGAAATCCGCCCCCCCGATGGCGAAGGCGGTGACGAAATAAAGCAGCGCCCCGCCGGCGACGAGCCCAAGCAGCGTTGCAGTCTTGACCACCAGCGGCGAGCCGGAAGCGAGGCTGGCGGCAAACCAGTGTTCGGCAAAATACAGCGCCGCCGCCATCACCGCCGCCGACACCATCAGCCGTGGGATGCGTCTCATGAGCGGCACGTCGCGGCCCCAATGGCCGCGCCGGATCAGCACGCCGAGCAGCATCAACGCATTGACCCAGCCGGCGACGGCCGAAGCGACGGCGATGCCCGGCGCGCCCATCTGCGGAAACAGCGTCAGCGCGGTGGTGATGTTCACCGCCACCGAGATCGCGGCGAAGATCATCGGCGTGCGCGTGTCCTCGCGAGCGAAATAGCCGGGGGTGAACGCCTTGATCAGCACGAAGGCCGGCAGCCCTAAGCCGAAGATCGCCAGGATCGCCGCCACGATCGGCGTCGAGTTGTTTGCGGCAAACGCGCCGCGTTCGTAGACCAGCCCGACGATCGGCTCCGCCATGACCAGCAGTGCCGCCGCCGCCGGCAAGGTCAGGAACAGCGTGAACTCCACCGACCGGTTTTGCAGATTGGCCGCCTCGATCAGATTGCCCGACTTTAGCGCCCGCGACAGTTCGGGCAGAAGCACTATGGCGACGGCGATGCCGACGACGCCGAGCGGCAGCTGATAGATGCGATCGGCATAGGCGAGCGACGACACCGCGCTGTCCTGCGCCGAGGCGATTGCGGTGCCGACCAGCTGGTTGATCTGGGTGATGCCGCCGGTGATCGCCGCCGGCAGCGCCAGGATCAGCAGCCGCTTGACATTGGGCGTCATCCTTGGCCGGCGAAAGCCGATCGAGATGCCGGCATGGCGCACCGCCACCCAGACGATCGCCAGTTGCACCAGCCCCGCCGCCAGCACGCCCCAGGCCAGTGCGAAGCCAACGGTGCGCGCGTCCGATCCCTTGTGCCAGGCATAGGCGAGCACGCCGATCAGGATGACGTTCAGGAACACCGGCGCCACCGCGGCGGCGAAATAGCGGCGCAGCGAATTCAGCATGCCGGCCATCATGGCGCCGAGCGACATGCAGATCAGATAGGGAAACATGATGGTCGCGAGCCGGACCGTCATCTCGAACTTTCCCGGCGAGTCGGCAAAGCCCGGCGCCACCAGGTAGCGCACGATCAGCGGCATCGCCAGTTCCATGGCGATGGTCAGCGCCAGCAGCGCCGTGAACAGCACACCGAACACCTCTTCGGAAAAGCGCTTGGCGCCATCGGTGCCGTGGGTTTCGATCTCCTTGGCGAACAGCGGCACGAAGGCGGCGTTGAAGGCGCCTTCGGCAAACAGCCGGCGGAAGGTGTTGGGAAACTGGAAGGCGGCGTTGAAGGCGTCGGCGATCGGCCCGGTGCCGAGCGCGGCCGCCATCAGCATCTCGCGGCCGAAGCCGAGGGCGCGGCTCATCAGCGTGCCGGAAGCGACCGTTGCGAACTTTTTGACAAGGCTCATGCGTCTGGAGACTGCCTGCAGGATTGGGACAAATGAGTGGTGGCGGTCACTCGGCCGCAGCCTTGGCCTTGCCGCCGCGCTCGGGCACGGTGCCTTCGAGGACGGCGATCAGCCTGTTTTTGATGGCGGCCATGCGGGTCGGGCTGTCGATCTTCTGGCCGGTGAGATCGGTGACATAGAAGGTGTCGATGACCTTTTCGCCGAAGGTGGTGATGTGTGCCGAGGCGATGTCGAGCGACAAGTCGGACAACGCCCCGGTGATCTCGGACAGCAGGCCCGGCCGATCCAGCCCCTCGACCTCGATCACCGAGAACCGGTTCGACAGCGTGTTGCGGATTTCGGCGCGCGGCTGGATGCGGAAGACCTTGGCGCCGCGCCGCGGCTTGGTGCGCTTCTCGATCATCTCCGGCAGCCAGCTCTTGCCCGACAGCACGTCCTCGATCAGCCGGCCGACGCGTTCGGCACGGCGGCGTTCGTCCTCGTCGCGGTCGAATTCCCTCGAGATCAGGATGGTGTCCAGCGCGCGGCCGTCGGAGGTGGTGAAGATCTGCGCATCGACGATGTTGCCGCCGGCCGCCACACAGGCGCCGGCAATGACCGACAGCAGGCGGGGATGGTCCTGCGCCAGCACGGTGATCTCGGTCACCGCCTCGAACTGGTGGGTCTTGATCATCGTGGCGAGCTTCTTGCCCGCCGCATCCGCCTCGCGGATGAATTCGGCGTGGCGAAGCTGGTCGGCGAGATCGACCGCCAACAGATAATTCTCATAGTGTTTGGCGACATAGCGCTTGCGGGCCTTTTCCGGCCAATCGGCGAGCGCCTCGGCCAGCTTTTCGCGGGCGGCCGCGGTGCGCATCGCACGCGACACCTCCGAAAACCCGCCGGTCAACAGCAGTTCGGTTTCGTAGTAGAGCGTGCGCAGCAACTGACCCTTCCAGCCGTTCCAGACGCCAGGCCCGACGCCTCTGATATCGCAGACGGTCAGGACGAGCAGCAGCTTCAGCCGTTCTACCGACTGCACGATCGCGGAAAAGTCCTCGATCGTCTTGCGGTCGTTGAGGTCGCGGGTCTGCGCGGTCATCGACATGACGAGATGGTTCTCGACCAGCCAGGCGACCGTTTCGGTGTCGGCCGCCGACAGCCCCATATGCGGGCAGATCCGCCGCGCGATCCGGGCGCCAGCTTCGGAATGGTCCTCCGGCCGGCCCTTGGCGATATCGTGCAGCAGCACCGCGGCATAGAGCGCCTCGCGGCTTTTCTTCAGCCCCGGCATCAGCGAGTGGGCAAGCGGGTGGACCTTTTCACCGTCGCCGCGCTCGATCTCGGCCAGCACGCCGATGCAGCGGATCAGGTGCTCGTCCACCGTATAGTGGTGGTACAGCGAGAACTGCATCATGGCGACGATCTTGCCGAAATCCGGGATCAGCTTTGCCAGCAGTCCCGCCTCGTTCATGCGCCTGAGATTGAGTTCGGCGTTGCGGTCCGACGTCAATATGTCGAGGAACAGCCGGTTGGCTTCCTCGTCGCGCCTGAGCGCCTTGCCGACGAGGCCGAGCGAACGGGTCAGCAGCTTCAGCGCATCGGGGTGAAATTCCAGCCCGTGCTTGTCGGCGAACCAGAACAGCCTCAAGAGATTGACCGGATCGCGCTCGAACACCAGGTCGTCGGCGATGTTGATGCGATGGTTGTCGATAATGAAATCGGACGTGCCGGCAAGCTTGCGCTTGCGGCGCGAGAAGGTGAGGAAGATGCGGTTGAAGCCCGGCACATGCTTGGCCTGCTCTTCCTCGAGCGCCGCGCAGAAGATGCGGGTCAGATCGCCGACGTCCTTGGCGACGAGGAAGTAGTGCTTCATGAAGCGCTCGACCGCCGACAGGCCCGGATGTGTGGTGTAGCCCAGCCGCTCGGCGATCTCGCGCTGGATGTCGAAATGCAGCCGTTCCTCGGCCTTGCCGGTGAGGAAATGCATGTGGCAGCGCACCGCCCACAGGAAGTCCTCGGCCTTCTGGAATTCCCGGTATTCGGTGCCGGTGAAGACGCCCTTGTCGACCAGTTCCTCGCCGGTGCGGACCCGGTAGAAATACTTGCCGATCCAGAACAGCGTCTGCAGGTCGCGCAGGCCGCCCTTGCCGTCCTTGACGTTGGGTTCGACCAGATAGCGGCTTTCGCCGGCCTTGGCATGACGCTCGTCGCGTTCGGCAAGCTTGGCCTGCACATATTCGGGTCCGGTCGTGCGCACCACCTCGCGGTCGAAGCGCTGCAAGAGCTCGTCATAGAGCTTCTGCTCGCCCCACAGGAAACGCGCCTCCAGGATCGAGGTGCGGATGGTGATGTCGGTGCGCGACTGCCGCAGGCATTCGTCGATGTTGCGGGTGGCGTGGCCGACCTTCAGCCCCAGGTCCCACAGCACGTAGAGCATGTATTCGACGATCTGCTCGCCCCATGGCGTCTGCTTGTAGGGCAGCAGGAAGAGCAGATCGATATCGGATCCCGGCGCCAGCGTGCCGCGGCCATAGCCGCCGACCGCGACGACGGCCATGCGTTCGGCCGATGACGGGTTTTTGACGCGATAGACGTGAGTGGCGGCGAACTCGTAGAGCGCGCGGATGATTTCGTCCATGAGATGCGACAGCCGGGCGGCGCAGGCAGTGCCGCTGCCGTCGTCCGTCAGCATGCGTTCGGCGATGCTGCGGCCGGCGGCCAGCCTGCCCTTGAGAAGCTGGAGAACACCGGTTCGCGCAGCCTTGCCGGAGCCGTCGCCTGCCGTGGCCTCAGTCAGCGCAGTCATCTCGCGGCGCAAGGCTTCGCCGTCGATCAGTTCGTCGAGCTTTAGAGAGATTCTTGCCATAAGTGCCGTTCGGCCTCGCCGTTTTGGCGGCGTCTATAGCGCGTTTTCGCGGCGCTGGGTATGGGGCGGACGGACAGACTCTGCATGAGTCGAAACCGGATGATCGCCTCCTGCCGCACTTGATAGATGGTCTTGCTGGACGATGTTGCCAAGCCCGGAAGTGGCGGCGGCCATAAGCATGGAAGCGGTTTGGGTCAGGCAGTCCGGCATGCACCCACGGCACCAAAGGTCGAAATTGGCCTTGACCTTCCAGTTACTGGAAGCACTACCTCTGTTGCAAGTTCGAGACAGAGAGGCCTTTCCGCATTGACGCACTCCGACCACCACCATCACGCCCATAGCGGTTGCTGCTCGCCGAAAGCTGCTCCGTCCGTCGCCGACGCAGTCATTCGCGACCCGGTCTGCGGCATGACCGTCGATCCGGCCGCCGGCAAGCCGACTGCCGAGCATGGCGGCCACCTCTATCATTTCTGCAGCGAGCTGCCGTTCGAGGTTCACGGCCGAGCCTGAAAACTACATTACCGCCACCGACCCGGTCTGCGGCATGCGTGTCGAGCGTGCCGCCGCGAAGCACTTTTCCCGGCATGAAGGCCAGGGCTTCTATTGCTGCTCGGCCGGTTGCAAGGTGAAGTTCGAGGCGGAGCCGGCAAAGTATCTTGGCGACAGGCCGGAGCAGCAGGCGATGCCGAAAGGCACGCAATACACCTGTCCGATGCATCCAGAAATCGTCCGCGACAAGTCAGGCGCTGCCCGATCTGCGGGATGGCGCTGGAACCGATGGGCGTGCCGACCGGCGATGAGGGACCAAACCCGGAACTGGTCGATTTCACCAGGCGCTGGCCGCCGCCGATGTCGGCATCGCCATGGCACCGGCGCCGATGTCGCGGTCGAAGCGCCGGGATCACGCTGGTCAAGGGCGATCTCAACGGCATCGTTCGGGCCCGCACGCTCGCCCAGGCGACGATCCGCAACATCCGCCAGAACCTGTTCTTCGCCTTCCTCTACAATTTGCTTGGCGTGCCGGTCGCCGCCGGCGTGCTCTATCCGCTCACCGGCACGCTGTTGTCGCCGATGATTGCGGCAGCGGCGATGAGCCTGTCCTCGGTTTCGGTGATCACCAACGCGTTGCGGCTCAGGACGTTGAAACTCTGAGCCAAGTCCCCAGATAGGAACTCGTTCAAAAAGGAGATCATGAATGACGTTGGCCAAAAAGATCGTGCTGCTGCTGATGGCGGCCGGAATGCTGCTTGCCGTTTTCCTGGAAAGCATTCCGTCGCAAGCCCAGGAGACGAAACACGACATGGGGGCGCACGATATGGGGGCGATGGGCGCGCAGGGTGCCTCGACCGACAGCTACAAGGCGGCGATGGACAAAATGCACACCGCGATGACGGCGATCGAATATTCCGGCAATGCCGATGTCGATTTCGCCCGCGGCATGATCCCGCATCACCAGGCGGCTATCGACATGGCCAAGGTCGAGCTTGCCAATGGCAAGGAACCGGAAATGCCCAAGCTGGCCGAAGCGGTGATCGCGGCGCAGGAAGCCGAGATCAAGCAGATGCAGGATTGGCTGGCCGCCCATCCGGTGAAGTAGCATCAGCCATCGGGCCTCGACTGGAGCACGCCATGCCGTCAACGATAAGAACCACAACATTGCCCTCGGGCGAAGCCGTTCCCGTGCTGGGTCAAGGCACCTGGAAAATGGGCGAGGACGCCCGCCGCCATGCCGATGAGGTCAATGCCCTGAAGCTTGGGCTGGATCTCGGCATGACGCTGATCGACACCGCCGAAATGTATGCCAGCGGTGGCGCCGAGGAAGTGGTGGCGGATGCTATTGCCGGGCGCCGCGACGAGGTGTTCCTGGTCTCCAAGGTGCTGCCATCCAACGCCTCGCGCACCGGCGTGCCGGCTGCCTGCGAGGCAAGCCTCAGGCATCTGCGCACCGACCGCATCGATCTCTATCTGCTGCACTGGCCTGGCAGCGTGCCGCTGGCGGAAACGGTCGAGGCCTTCGAAGCGTTGAAAAAAGCTGGCAAGATCCGCCATTGGGGGGTCAGCAATTTCGATACTCATGAGATGGAGGAACTGGTCAGCCTGCCGGCCGGCGACAGCGTCCAGACCAACCAGATCCTCTACAATCTGTCCCAACGCGGCCCCGAATTCGACCTTGCGCCCTGGAGCCGGCAACGCGGCATTCCGCTGATGGCCTATTCGCCGGTCGACCAGGGCGTATTGGCGCGCAACGCCAGGCTCGAAGCCATCGCCGCCCGCCACGATGCGACGCCGGCTCAGCTGGCGCTGGCCTGGGTGATGGCACAGGACGGCGTCATCGCCATTCCGAAGGCCAGCAAGCAGGAGCATATCCGCCAGAATGTCGCGGCGCTCGACATCGAGCTTACGCGTGAGGATTTCACCGAAATCGACCGCGCCTTCCCGCCGCCGCGGCGCAAGCAGGGCCTGCAGATGATTTGAGGGATGGGAGCGGACGAGGCCCAGCTATTTCCCCGCCATTCCCTTCAGCCGATACAGCGCCTCCAGCGCCTCCCGCGGCGTCATCTCGTCGGGGTTGATCGCGCCGAGCGCGGCGCCCAGTGCATCGTCCTTCACCGGCTTCAGCGCTTCCCGTTTCACCGCCACCGAAAACAGCGGCAGATCGTCGACCAGCCGGTTGGCCTTGCCCGAAACCTCGCCAGCTTCCAGTTGGTGCAGCACTTCCCTGGCCCGCCCGACCACCGCCTCCGGCAAGCCGGCCAGACGCGCCACCTGCACGCCGTAGGAGCGGTCGGCGGCACCCTTGCCGACCTCGTGCAGGAAGACCACGTCGCCTTCCCATTCCTTGACCCGCATGGTGACATTGTGCAGTCGAGCGAGCTTGCTGGCCAGCGCAGTCATTTCGTGAAAATGGGTGGCGAAGATCGCCCGGCAGCGGTTTTTTTCGTGCAGATACTCGACCGCCGCCCAGGCGATCGACAGGCCGTCGAAGGTGGCGGTGCCGCGGCCGATCTCGTCGAGGATCACCAGCGCGCGTTCGCCGGCCTGGTTGAGGATCGCCGCCGTTTCGACCATCTCGACCATGAAGGTCGAGCGGCCGCGCGCCAGGTCGTCCGAGGCGCCGACACGTGAAAACAGCCGGTCGACGACGCCGATATGGGCTGATGCCGCCGGCACGAACGAGCCGGTCTGGGCGAGGATGGCGATCAGCGCGTTCTGCCTGAGGAAAGTCGATTTGCCGCCCATATTGGGGCCGGTCAGCAGCCAGATCGCGCCGTTTTTGGCATTGCCTTCCGGCGACAAATCGCAATCATTGGCGACGAACGGTCCTTCGCCCGAACGCCGCAGCGACTGTTCCACCACCGGATGCCGCCCGCCCGAAATGGCGAAGGCGAGGCTCGCGTCCACGATGGGTCGGCACCATGCCTCGCTTTCGGAAAGCAGCGCCAGTGCCGCCGACACGTCGAGCACGGCGAGTGCTTCGGCGACGGCGCGGATCTTGTCCGCCTCGCCAACGGCTTCCGCCGTCAGCCTGTCGAAGGCGGCAAGCTCGATCGCCAGCGCCCGGTCGGCGGCATTGGCGATCTTCGATTCCAGCTCGGCCAGTTCGGTCGTGGTGAAGCGCATGGCGTTGGCCATGGTCTGGCGATGGATGAAGCGCGCCTTCGCCCCGTCGCTGCTCGTCATGATCGCATGGTTGTTGGCGGTGACTTCGATGTAGTAGCCAAGCACATTGTTGTGCCGGATTTTCAGCGAGCGGATGCCGGTTTCGTCGATCAGCGAGCGCTCCAGCCCGGCGATCACCTTGCGCGATTCATCGCGCAGCGCCCGCATCTCGTCGAGCTCAGCGTTGTAGCTGGAACGGACGAAGCCGCCCTCGCGCTTGAGCAGCGGCAGCTCGTCGGCGAGCGCCCGCGTCAGATGCTCGGCCAGCGGGCGCGGCAGCGCCTCGATCGCCGCCAGCGCCGCCGCCAATTCTGGCGGCAGGGCGGTCGCCCCAAACAGTTCGGCAATAGCGCCGGCGGCCTCGAACCCGGCACGCAGCGCGCCGAGATCGCGCGGGCCACCGCGGTTGAGCGCCAACCGCGACAGCGCGCGTGGCATGTCGGCGACGCTCTTCAGGCTCGCCCGCACCGCCTGGCACAGCCGTGTCTCGGACCGAAAGAACGACACCGAATCCAGCCTTGCGCCAATTGCCGCCGGATCGGTCAGCGGCGCCATCAGCCGGTCGGCGAGCAGGCGCGCGCCGCCGCCGGTCACCGTGCGGTCGATCGCCTTGAACAGCGAGCCCTCGCGGCTGCCGGACAGCGTGCGCAGTAGTTCCAGATTGGCGCGTGTCGCCGGATCGATGAACAGCGTCGAACCCTGCTCCTCGCGCTCGGGCCGCGACAGCGGCGGCCGCTCGGCCTTCTGCGTCTTCTCGACATAGGCGATGGCGCCCGAGATCGCCGACAGTTCGGCGCGGGAAAACGTGCCGAAACTGTCCGGCGTCGCCACCTCGAAGAAACGGGCGATGCGCCCGGCGGCCGACGCTGAGTCGAACAGGCTCGGCGGCTGCGGACTGGCGATGCGGCCGAGCACATCGAACAGCGGTTTCAGCTCCGGATCGTAAAACACCGGTTCGGCGACGATCAACTCGCGTGGGTCGACGCGAAAGACATCGGCGAGCAGCCGGTCGGCGCTGGTCTCGGCAACGCGGAAGGCGCCGGTCGAGATCTCGATCCAGGCCAGCGCAAAACTTCCTTGGTTCCCTGTCGCGCTGCCGCGATCCCCGCTTCTTTGTTCGGCTCCGCCCTTGACCCGGCCAAGTGCCATCAAGAAACTCGATTCCGACGGCGCCAGCAATTTGTCCTCGGTGATGGTGCCGGGCGTTACCAGCCGCACTACGTCGCGGCGCACCACCGATTTGCCACCGCGTTTCTTCGCCTCTGCCGGATCCTCGATCTGCTCGCAGACGGCGACGCGGAACCCTTGTCCAATCAGCTTCTGCAGATAATCGTCGGCGGCATGCACCGGCACGCCGCACATCGGGATGTCGAGGCCCTGGTGCTTGCCACGCTTGGTCAGGACGATGCCGAGCGCCCGGCTCGCCTTCTCGGCGTCGTCGAAGAACAGCTCGTAGAAATCGCCCATGCGGTAGAACAGCAGCGAATCCGGGTTCGCCGCCTTGATCTCGATATACTGCTCCATCATCGGCGTTGCCGGCGCAAAGGCCGGCGTAGCGCTGTCGCTGCGAATGGGCGTTTCGTCGTTCAAGAAGTTGCTTCCAAAATTTCCCAAGCCATCTGCTTGGCGGTTTACAGCGGCGAAGTGTAGCCTTAATCCCGAACGTTCCACAAAAGAAAGCACCGCGCCCGTCTCAACGAGGTGCTGCACGGGTGAGGAAATCGAAAGCATCATGGCCAAGAAAACCGAAAGCAACGGCCCCTCCGTCAGTGCGCAGGAGGCGCTGGAATTCCACGCCATGGGCCGCCCGGGCAAGCTGGAGATCGTCGCCACCAAGCCGATGGCCACCCAGCGCGACCTCAGCCTCGCTTATTCGCCGGGCGTCGCGGTTCCGGTGCTTGCCATTGCCGAGGATCCCAGCCGCGCCTTCGACTACACGGCGCGCGGCAACATGGTCGCCGTCATCTCAAACGGCACCGCCATCCTTGGCCTCGGCAATCTCGGCGCGCTGGCCGCCAAGCCGGTGATGGAAGGCAAGGCGGTGCTGTTCAAGCGCTTTGCCGATGTCGATTCCATCGATCTCGAGGTCGACACCGAGGATGCCGAAGAGTTCATCAATTGCGTGCGTTTCCTTGGGCCGTCGTTCGGCGGTATCAATCTGGAAGACATCAAGGCGCCGGAATGCTTCATCATCGAGCAGCGGCTGCGCGAACTGATGGACATACCGGTCTTTCATGACGACCAGCACGGCACCGCCATCATTTCGGCGGCCGGCCTGATCAACGCGCTGGAAATCACCGGCCGCGACATGAAGACCACCAAAATGGTCTGCAACGGCGCCGGTGCCGCCGGCGTCGCCTGCATCGAGCTGATGAAGGCAATGGGCTTTGCGCCCGAAAACATCATCCTGTGCGACACCAAAGGCGTCGTCTTCCAGGGCCGCACCGAAGGCATGAACCAGTGGAAGTCGGCGCATGCCGTCAAGACCGACGCACGCTCGCTGGCCGAGGCGCTCGACGGTGCCGACGTGTTCCTCGGCCTCTCAGCCAAGGGCGCGCTGACCACCAAGATGGTGCAGTCCATGGCCGAGAAGCCGATCATCTTTGCCATGGCCAACCCCGATCCGGAGATCACGCCGGAGGAAGTCGCCGAAATCCGCGCCGATGCCATCATGGCCACCGGGCGCTCGGACTATCCGAACCAGGTCAACAACGTGCTCGGCTTCCCTTACATCTTCCGCGGCGCGCTGGACGTGCGGGCGACCACCATCAATGACGACATGAAGATCGCCGCGGCGCGTGCGCTCGCCGAACTGGCGCGCCAGGATGTGCCTGACGACGTCGCCGCCGCCTACCAGGGCATGCGGCCGAAATTCGGCCCCAACTACATCATCCCGGTGCCGTTCGACCCGCGCCTGATCTCGGCCATTCCGATCGCGGTTGCCAAGGCCGCGATGGAATCCGGCGTCGCGCGCAAGCCGATCCTCGACCTCGACCGCTACGCGCAGGAGCTTTCCGCCCGCCGCGATCCGATCGCCTCGACCCTGCAGCGCATCTACGACCGCGTGCGCCGCCAGCCCAAGCGCATCGTTTTCGCCGAGGGCGAGGAGGAGCAGGTGATGCGCGCCGCCGTCTCCTATGTGAACCAGCGGCTCGGCACCGCCATCCTGCTCGGCCGCGACGACATCATCAAGGAGAACGCCAGGAACGCCGGCATCGAACTGAACAAGCAAGGCATCGAGATCATCAATGCCAGGCTGTCGCGCCGCAACGGCGTCTACACCGACTATCTGTACGAGCGCATGCAGCGCAAGGGTTTTCTGTTTCGCGACTGCCAGCGCCTGATCAACAATGACCGCAACCATTTCGCCGCCTGCATGGTGGCGCTGGGCGATGCCGATGGCATCGTCACCGGCGTCACCCGCAACTACTCGACGGCGCTCGACGACATCCGCCGCATCATCGACGCCAAGCCCGGCCACCGCGTCATCGGCGCCTCGATCGTGCTGGCGCGGGGTCGAACCGTGATTGTCGCCGACACCGCCGTGCACGATATGCCGAATGCCGAACAGATCGCCGACATCGCCGAGGAGGCCGCCGGCTTTGCCCGCCGCATGGGTTATGAGCCGCGGCTGGCCATGCTTGCCTATTCCACCTTCGGCCATCCGCAGGGCGAGCGCTCCGAACGCATCCAGGAAGCGGTGCGCATCCTCGACAAGCGGCGCGTCGATTTCGAATATGACGGCGAGATGGCAGCCGACGTGGCGCTCAGCGCACGCGCCATGGCGCAATACCCGTTCATCCGGCTGACCGGCCCGGCCAATGTGCTGATCATGCCGGCCTTTCACTCGGCCTCGATCTCGACCAAGATGCTGCAGGAGCTCGGCGGCTCGACCGTTATCGGCCCGCTGCTGGTCGGCCTGGACAAGCCGGTTCAGATCGTCTCGCTCAACGCCAAGGACAGCGACATCGTCAACATGGCGGCGATTGCCGCATATACGGCGGGGGCCTGAGGAGCGAGCGCCTCTTCCTAAATCAGGCCTGCCTGCTCAGCCTCGTGGCGTAAATTCTGCCGCGGCCTTGGCCCGATCTGCTGGATCACCAGCCCGGCCGCCAGCGAGCCGAGATCGCCGCAATGCTTCAGGCTGCGGCCTTGCGTGTAGCCGTAGAGGAAGCCGGCGGCATAGAGGTCGCCGGCGCCGGTGGTGTCGACCAGTTCGCGGATTTCCGTCGCATTGATGGTGACGGTCTCGTCGCCGCGCAGGATGACCGAGCCCTTTTCGGAGCGGGTGACGGCGGCGATCTTGCAATCCTTGCGGATCTGGGCCAGCGCCTCGTCGAAGGAGGCGGTCTGGTACAGCGACTTGATCTCGTGGCTATTGGCAAAGACGATATCGACAGTGCCCGAGCGCATCAGCTCCAGAAACTCCTCGCGGTAGCGGTCAACGCAGAACGAATCCGACAATGTCATCGACACTTCGCGCCCGGCTGCGTGGGCGAGCTTCGCCGTCTGCCGGAACGCTTCCTTGGCGCGCGGCGGGTCCCACAGATAGCCCTCGAAATAGGTAACGGCGGCGCCCGACGCCTTGTCCGCCTCGACATCCTCCGGACCGAGCTCGACGCAAGCGCCGAGATAGGTGTTCATCGAGCGCTCGCCGTCCGGCGTGACGAAGATCATCGAGCGCGCCGTCGGCGGTTCGCCATTGAGCGGCCTGGTGTCGAAGGCGACGCCCTGGGCGTGCATGTCATGGGCGTAGATCTCGCCGAGCGTGTCATTCGAGACCTTGCCGAAGAAGGCGGCGCGGCCGCCGAAGCTGGCGACGCCCGCCGCCGTGTTGCCGGCGCTGCCGCCGGAGGCTTCGAGGGCCGGGCCCATGCGGCTGTAGAGCAGCTCGGCGCGCCTCATGTCGATCAAATTCATCGCGCCCTTGATGATGCCGTTCGTCTCAAGGAATGCCTCGTCGCACTGGGCGATGATGTCGACAATGGCATTACCGATACAAAGCACGTCATAGTTCGGCATCAATCATGTCTCCGCGAAAAACCACCGGCTTTCTGGCATGCCGGCCGCGGGCGGGTCTAGCGATTTGATGCGGCTTTGCCTAGCCAACAATCACGGTTGGATAATGATCGAAGCATTTCTTTCGTGCCTCGCTTACAAGGATGGCGTCGCCGATCAATGTTCCCCCGAAGGTTGCGAACCCGCCATGCCTGCAAAAACCGACATGAAGACCGAGCTGGCGCTCCTCATTGCGCTCGCGGTGCTGTGGGGTGCTTCGTATACCTTCATCAAGATCGGCGTCGAGACGATCCCGCCGGTAACGCTGATCGCAGCCCGAACGTTGATTGCGGGTGGAATTCTTCTCGCCCTCATCCGCTGGCGTGGCCTGACCCTGCCGCGCGATACCGCCAGCTGGCGTCGGTTCGCGTTCCAGGCATGCCTCAACAGCGTTGTGCCGTTCACGTTGATAGCCTCGGCCGAGCGCTCGCTAGACGCCGGCCTGGCCACGATCCTGAATGCGACGTCCCCAATCTTCACCTTCTTGCTGACCGCGCTCATCACGCGCCACGAACCAGTGACCATGCGCAAACTGTTCGGCGTCGGTGCGGGAATAGCTGGAATATGCCTCATCGTCGGCACCCAGGCGCTTGGCGGCCTTGGTCACCAGTTGTGGGCGCAGCTTGCCGTCGTCGCGGCGACGGTCTGCTACGCAGGTGCCGCCATTTTCGGTCGCGGCTTCAAGGGCCTCGATCCGATGATTCCAGCCGCCGGTTCGATGCTTTGCGGCGCCGCGATACTCGTCCCCCTCAGCCTTGTGTTCGACCGCCCTTGGGCGTTGGCGCCATCAACGGCCTCGATCCTTGCTCTGCTCGGACTTTCGGTTTTTTCAACTGCGCTGGCCTTCTGCATTTCCGCCTCATCCATACGCTGGGCTCCGTCGGCACCACCTCGCAGGCCTATCTGCGCGTGCCGATCGGCGTCGGTATCGGGGCCGTATTCCTCGGCGAGAGCCTTGGCCCGACGGCGTGGTCGGGAATGGCCCTTGTTGTCGCCGGCGTGGCTGCGATGACCATTCCTGTCCGCAAGCCGGTGTTTGCGCGGTAACTTGCGTTATCAGCAGCAGTTGCGCTGATGATTTCCCTTTCCTATCTCGGGGGGCGTCCTGCCCAAAACGGGCGCGTTGCATATGGGTTTGAAACGCGATGATACTCGACGCCGCCCGCGCCGCCCTGAGCCGGCTGTTCTCGCCCGAATTCCGCTCGGTTTTCATCAAGACGCTGGGGCTCACCTTGCTGGCGCTGGTGGCCTTGTGGTTCGGGTTGACGAGCCTTGTCGAGTGGCTGGCCTTGCCGTGGTTGGAGTCCCTGATACCCGGCCTGCCGTCCTGGGCCGGCTGGTTGGGCGGCGTCATCGCCGCCATCGCCCTTGCCTTCGGTCTGGCCCTGCTGATCGCGCCGGTGACGGCGATCATCGCCGGCCTGTTCCTCGACGCCGCCGCCGAACTGGTCGAGCGCACCGACTATCCCAATGACCCACCCGGCCGCGCGATGCCGGCACTGCGCTCGCTGGTGCTGGCGATCAAATTCTTTGGCGTCGTCATCGTCGGCAACCTTTTGGCCTTGCTGCTTCTGCTGGTGCCGGGCATCAACATCGCCGCCTTCTTCATCGTCAACGGCTATCTGCTGGGACGTGAATTCTTCGAATTCGCCGCGATGCGCTTTCGCCCGGAGTCCGACGCCCGGGCGTTGCGCAAAAAACATGCCGTCACGGTGTTCCTCGCCGGGCTGGTTGTCGCTGCCTTCCTCGCAGTGCCGCTGCTCAACCTTTTGACGCCGCTGTTCGCCGCCGCCATGATGGTACATCTGCACAAGGCGATCTCGGCGCGGGAAGCGGCTTAGGAGTGCTGATGTTCTGGTGATGCAGGCTTGCGAATGGCGGTTGTAGCCAAACGTTACGCTCCGTTCCGTTTTGTTGGGTTCGGCGCTAGCGTAAAAGAAAACCACGTCCCAACTCGTCCTCGGGTTCGACGATGAATTCGGCCCGGCCGCTGTAGAAGGCGCGGCCGCCGACGCGGGCGATGATGGCATCATGCGGCCCGGTTTTCGCGGTCCTCGCCACGCTGCCGGAAAAGCGCGAGCCGGCGATACTCTCGAACAGCCGCGTCTGGCCGGCGATTTCGCCTCTGGCATGCATCGCCGCCAGCCGCGCGGTGACACCCGATCCGGTCGGCGAGCGGTCGACCTGAGCCTCGGCGAAGACGCATATGTTTTTGGTCGGGCTATCGGAATATGCGTCCTGTCCGTCGGTCAGGATGGTGCCGTAGAGAAAGGCAAGCTCGGCATGGTCGGGATGCGACAGCGGGAATTCCTTCTCCAGCTTCTCCGTCAGTGCCGTCGCCGCATCGATGAAATCGCACACGCGGTTCTTGCCGAACTCCAGCCCGAACTGCCGGCAATCGGCGAGCGCATAGAAGGCGCCGCCATAGGCGATGTCGAATCCGATCGCCCCGTAACCCGGCAATTCGATCTGCTGGTCGCGGGCGAACAGAAAGGCCGGCACGCTTTCGAATGACACAGCACCGGCCTTGCCGTCCTGAACCTCGACCGAGGCGACGACCAGCCCGCACGGCGCCTCGATGTTGACTGTCGTCAGCGGCTCCTGCCGCGCCACCAGCCCCTCGTCGACGGCGTAGCGGCCGAGCGCGACGATGGCGTGGCCGCACATCGTCGAATAGCCCTCATTGTGCATGAACAGCACGGCGAGGTCGGCGCCGGGCAGGTCGAGTTCCACCAGCAGCGCGCCATACATGTCGTAATGGCCGCGCGGCTCGAACATCAGGATCTTCCTGAGATGATCGAGATGATCGCGCACATAGGCGCGTTTTTCCAGGATCGTGCCTGCAGGAATCCTGGGATAACCACCGGTGACGATCCGCAGCGGCTCGCCGCCGGTGTGCATGTCGACGACGCTGAGCTTCATGCGTTGGGTTCGGCAAACAACGCCTGCAGCTTGCCGAACGGCATGGCGGTGCGGGTGAAGCCGAAGGTGCCGTCCTGCTGGATCTCGCGCGCCGCCCTTTCCAGCATGCCGAAGGCGTAATTGGTCAGCCAGGGCCCGAGCGAAATGCGCTTGACCCCTGCCTGGGCAAGATCGGCGATGGTGAAGCCGGGCCTCACCATGACGTTGACCGGCTTGGTCAGCGCCGAGCAGACGGTTTGCACCGTCTCGACATCGCCGAGGCCTGGCGCGTAGAGCACGTCGGCGCCGGCCTTCTCGAAGGCCTGCAGCCGCTTGATCGTGTCGTCGATGTCTGGCCTGCCCCACAGAAAATTCTCGGCCCGCGCGGTGAAGACGAAGTCGTGCTTCAGCGCCCGTGCCGCCTCCGCTGCAGCGGCGACGCGCTCGACGGCATGCGAAAATTCATAAATCGGCTTGTCGGGCTCGCCGGTGTGGTCCTCGATCGAGCAGCCGGCGAGGCCTGCCGCTTCGGCTGCGAAGACAGTTTCCGCGGCACTTGTCGCGCTGTCGCCCTTGCCCTTCTCGAGGTCGGCCGAGACCGGCAGGCCGGTCGCCGCGGTCACGTCGCGGCAGTGGTGGATCATCGCCTCGAAGGTCACCGCGCCATCGGGCAGGCCGCGCGAAAAGGCAAAGCCGGCGCTGGTCGTCGCCAACGCCTTGAAACCGAAGGAGGCCAGCAGTTTCGTCGTGCCGACGTCCCAGGGGTTGGGCATGACGAAGATCGAACTGTGCAGGTCGCGAAAGATTTTGCCCTTGTCCATGGATGCTCCCCAGAGTGCGAAGCGCATTTTATCCCGCCACTGCCCGCCGGGCAAACGAATGCGATTGGGTCAGAAGCGATTGGCGTTCTCTCCTGCCAATTTGTCCAGTGCGTCGGACCCCTTGACGTACGCGGTCCCGTCCCAATGGTAGGTGACGGAGATGTCGCGCGAGGAAGCCTCGGGCGCCGCATCGTCGCAGCTTTCGCCATTCGGCATGGTGGCATCGGTCACCGTCGCCTTGATGGCCGCATAGGGCTGGCCTTCCGCAACGGTCTGAAACGCCAACTCCTGCGTGCGCCTGTAGGCGCACAGGGACTCGTCGAACGTAGAGATCATGTCGATCAGCTCGAACCTGTCGTCGCGGACCAGGATCAGCGGCGTGCTCACATAGCCCTGGCTCGAATTGAAATGCGTGCTCAGGGTGATGATGACGTCATCGCCTAGCCCGATCGGAAGCTTGCCCGGATCGCGGAAATAGGTGCTCCGGTCGACGGCGACATTGACAGCGTCGAGCAGTCTCGGCTTGCCGGCAAGATCGTAGAGCGCCAGCACCGCAAAGCCCTCTGCGCTGTCGGAGGAACTGCCGAGGTCGAACAGTATGGCCAGCCGTTCCTTGCCGCCGGCCCTGATCTGGAGCACGCCAGCATCGGAAAAGCCCGACGTTTCGGGCGGCGAGCCACCGCTATCCCCACCTTCGATATGGCGCATCTCGATCGGCATGGAGCCATCGTAGAAGCCATCCTTATCCGCCGCCAGATCGGGAATGACCATCCTGGCGAGGTCGAGATAGGTCGTGTTCTCGTGGCCGGGGATGGTGCTGCCAAGGTCCGGGAAGCTGACGCCCTGCGCGCCGGCCGCGGCCCACAGACACGGCAGCAGCAAGCAGGCGAGGGTGAAGCGAAACAGGATCGAGTTCATAGGCTGGGCGCCTCCCACTGTCGAACATTGGCAAGCTAGCATGGGCGCCTGGCGCGTCCAGCCGGATAAAAACCTGAAGACCAGATCAGGGGATCGGCACCAGCCCGGCCAGCTCGCGCATGTCGTCAAACAGGATGCCGCCGGCCTCGGTCAGGCCGTCGCGGTCGGAATGCGGGTCGCCGTAGTAGGAAAATACGCGCATGCCGGCGGCAATGCCGGCTAATGTCCCGGCGACGCTGTCCTCGATGACGATGCAGTCGGCTGGCGCGAAGCCCATCGTGCTTGCGGCATGCAGGAACAGGTCGGGAAAAGGCTTGCCGCGCGAAACCATGGTCGAGCTGAACAGTGCATGCTCGAACAGCGGCAGCAGCCCGGTCTGGCCGAGCGTGATGTGCATTTTACTCACCCGCGCCGACGAAGCGACGCAAGTTGCGATGCCGGCAGCGTGCACGGCTTCGATGAACTGCCTGACATAGGGGACGGCTTCGACGCCATGCGCGAACAGGTCCGGCAGACCGGCGTTCCAACGGTCGACGAAATCGGCGCCGAGGCTGGCGCCGGTCGCCTCGACTTCCTTCTGCACCGAGACCATGGCGCGGCCGGAGAAGTTCTTGCGGCAATATTCGAAGCTTGCCGGGTAGCCGGCGGCGCTGAGCCATTCGGCGAGGCGCCGATTGGCCAGGTTCTCGGTGTCGACCAGAACCCCGTCGCAATCGAAGATGACGAGTTTGGGTAGCGACATCAGGCCGTGCCGGTCGATCCGAAGCCGCCGGAGCCGCGCGTCGTTCCGCCGGCCAAGCTGCGCTCATCGACCGTCGCCTGCGTCACCGGGGCGAAGACGATCTGCGCGATCCGCATGCCGCGCGTCACCGCGAAATCCTCGTCGCCAAGATTGATCAGCAGCACCTTGACCTCGCCGCGATAGTCGCTGTCGATGGTGCCCGGCGTGTTGAGGCAGGTAAGCCCGTGCTTGAAGGCGAGGCCCGAGCGTGGCCGGACCTGGCCTTCCACCCCCTCCGGGATCTCCAGGATCAGTCCGGTCGGCACCAGCGCGCGTTTTCCCGGCAGGATCAGCAGCGGCCGGTCGTCCGGCACCGCGGCGCGCAGATCCATGCCGGCGGCGCCCGGGCTTTCATAGGCGGGAAGCGGCAGGCCTTCACCGTGCGGCAGCCTGATGAAGCCGACGGCCGGACCGATGACGGAGGAAGTGTAGAGGGCTGCGCGCATGAGGCTGATCCTATCGCTATCAACGCCGATTCAGTCAACTCGGCGGCCAGACTATCAACGGCTTTCTTTCAGCGCAGTTCCGTTTCAGCGCAGTTCTACGGGGACGATGGTCGTCTCCTTGATCTCCTCCATGACGAAGGATGCCGAAACATCCGACAGCGCCACCTTGGCGATAAGCCGCTGATAGAGCCGGTCATACGCCTTCACGTCGGCGACGCGGGCGCGCAAGACATAGTCGAGGTCGCCGGACATGCGGTAGACGCCGGTGATCTCGGGAAAGCCGCCCACTGCCGCCCGGAATTTTTGCAGCCAGTCGGGATCATGATTGGAGGTCCGGACCAAGATGAACACCGAAAGGCCAAGGCCAAGCTTGTCGGCATCGACCAGCGCCACCCGGCCGGTGATGACGCCGTCTTCCTCGAGCCGCTTGACCCGGCGCCAGCAGGCGTTGCGCGACAGCGACACCCTTTGCGACAATTGGTCGACCGACAGCGTGCCGTCGCGTTGCAGTTCGGCCAGCAATCTTCGGTCGATCTCATCGATTTCCAGCGACATGTGGGATGTTTGTCCCAATAATTGACCAGACACAAGGATATTTTGGGACTAATCAATCAAAACCTCGTGTCAGAATACTCAGCATCGGGGGCTTTTCCCGGCAGGAGGGACCACCATGACGACACCGCTTGCAAGGCTCTTTACCTCTCACCCGGCCAAGGTCGGCGAGACCTATTTCAGCCATATGGCCTTCGCGGCATGGTTCTGCTCGCGTCTGTTCATGGCAGCGTTCGCCGCACTCATTCACGCTTTCTTGCCGTTTCTGTTTGAGACTACGGCCAGCCGAATCGTTCGCGAGCTCTATGAGCGCACGCACAACAGAGGCACACACGCGATCAAGGAGCCTGCGGCTCTCATGGATCGCGCCTGAGGGGGATTAAGCGAATGTGCCGGTGGGCGGCCTACCTCGGCGAAGCGGTTTTCCTGGAAGACATCGTCACGGCGCCCTGCCATTCGCTGATCGCCCAGAGCCATTGCGCCCAGGAAGCCAAGTCGCCGACCAATGGCGATGGCTTTGGTCTCGCCTGGTACGGCGACCGGCCCGAACCGGGCCTGTATCGCGACATCCTGCCGGCCTGGTCCGATCCCAATCTGAAGAGCCTGTGCCGGCAGATCAGGTCCAGCCTGTTCCTTGCCCATGTGCGCGCCTCGACCGGCGGCGCCACCAGCCGCATGAACTGTCATCCCTTCACTGCCGGCCGCTGGTCGTTCATGCACAACGGCCAGATCGGCGGCTTCGAAAGAATCCGCCGCGCGCTGGAAAACGCGCTCTCCGACGATGTCTTCGATCGGCGCGAGGGCACCACCGATTCCGAACTTTTCTTTCTCCTGATGATCGACGAGGGTCTGGCGGGCGATCCGCAAGGCGCGGTGTCGCGCGCTACGGCGCGGGTGATCGACGCCTCGCGCCGCGCCGGCTTCGAACCGGCGCTGATGCTTACCGCCGCCTTGTCGGACGGCGAATCGCTCCATGCGGTGCGCTATGCGACCGATGCCCACGCGCCGACGCTCTACACCTCCGTCTTCCGCAACGGCGGCGGGCGATGCCTGATGTCGGAGCCTTTCGACCGTGATGGCGGCGACTGGCAGCCGATCCCGCCCTCTAGCTTCGTCACCATTACCAGAGACGGCATGACCACTCGTCCATTTGCGCCGGATCCGGCAAGACTGGCGCTGGCCGTGTAGCTCCCTCGCTATCGCGGCAACATCGCGGGACAGCGCCCCCCTCAACAGACCCTCGCAGGCGCGCGGCGACGCTCTCGGGCCGCTGCACGGCGTGCCGTTTACGCTGAAGGACACCCACGAAACACTGGGGATGAAGACGACGGTCGGCTTCCCGCCTTTTGCCGACTATGTGGCGAGAAAAGACAGCCCGATCGTCGTCAGGTTGAAGGCGGCCGGCGGCGTGTTCGTCGGCAAGACAAATGTCGCAACGATGCTGGGCGACTGGCAGTCGAACAACCCACTGTTCGGCCGCACCAGTAATCCGTGGGATCTATCGCGCACCGCCGGCGGTTCCAGCGGGGGAGCTGCGGCAGCACTTTGCGCGGGCATGACGCCATTCGAACTCGGCACCGACATGCAGGATTCGATCCGCCTGCCGGCAGCCTTCTGCGGCGTCTACGGCCTCAAGCCGACCGAGCATCGCGTCTCCTTGGCCGGCGCCTTTCCCGATCCCGGTGGCGTACCGCGCGGCGTACGGCTGATGTCCTGCATCGGTCCGCTGGCCCGCAACGTCGAAGATCTGGCGCTGATCCTGAGGATCATTGCAGGACCGGATGGCAGCGACACCGACCTTGCCCCGGTGCCTGTCGAGGGCACGCCGGAGGTTGATCCCAAGACCCTGCGCATCGCCTTCGCGCCGGCCTTTCCGGGTTTTCCGGTAGCCGGCGAGATCAGGGCCGCGGTCGAAAGTCTGGCCGAGCAACTCAAGTCTGCGGGGGCAGCCGTCGAGGAAGCAAGACTGCCGACGCTCGACCTGCATGACGATCTGACGCAAGGCGGCGCGCTGATCGGCATGATGCTGGAGGCTGCGCAACCGGAGCCGCCAGAAGACCCGACACCGGTCTCGCGCTGGTTCGAGGCGCTCGCCCGCCGCGACCAGTCAATCCTTGCCTGGGACTGGTTTTTCGAAGGTTGCGATGTCTTGCTTTGCCCCGTCGCCATGACCACGGCCTTTCCGCATTGCGAGCCGGGAACACCAATCAAGGTCGATGACAGGGAGCAGAGCTACTGGCTGCTGCCAGCCTATGGCGCGGTGTTCAACTACAGCGGCCACCCGGCACTGTCGATGCCCTGCGGGCAGGACCGCGACGGCCTGCCCATCGGCCTGCAGCTGGTCGGCCGTCGCTGGTCAGAATCGCGGCTGCTTGGCATCGCCAGGGCGATAGCGCCGCTGAGCGGCGGTTTTCGCCCTCCGCCCGGCTATTGAGCAAACCGCGCCAACCCATAGGGCTCAAGCAGCGGGTCGCGCGCGTCGTCCAGTATTTCCCGGCCGGCGAACAGGCCGACGGCAGGCGCCAGGGTGATGCCGGAATGCATGACCGCGACATAGAGGCCGCTCACGCCTTGAGCCCGTCCGATGATCGGAAAGCCGTCAATCGGCGTCGGCCGATAGCTGACAGTGTGAAAATCGAGATCCAGCCGGTCGGCGCCGCGCAGCATGGTTTTCATCGACGCATACAACTCGCGGGCTGTGGCTTCGGCATCCATGCCCGGATCGGCGCCGCCGAAATCCGAGCCGGCGATGATGCGGCCCTCGGCAGTCTGGCGCATGTGCAGCCGGTCGCCGATCACCAGGCCGTTGAGCAGCTTTTCGTACGGGCGTGAATGGACGATCAGGCCGGGCGGCGTCTCGATCGGCAGTTTTAGCCCGGCCGTTGCCGCAATTGCCGCAGAGCCGGCGCCGGCCGCGATCACCACCTCGTCGGCGACAATCGGTCCGCCTGACGTATCGACGCCGCTAATTCTGCCATTGGTCTGTATCAGCGCGGTGACTGTCGTGCTGGTAATCACCCGCGCGCCAACCCGCTCGGCGTCGGCCAGCAGCGTCTGCGTGGCCGCGACCGGTTCGGCCACGCCCTCCTCAGCGACGTGAAGGGCGAAGTCGGGAAGCTCGGTCAAATTGGGCTCTATACGTGCGGCTCCCACGCGGTCGACGCGCTCGATCCCGTAGCCCCAGGCGGAATGCTCGGCGGCATAGGCCTCAAGCTCGGCCGGCGGCAGGTCCCAGCACAGGCCGCCGCACCAGGCGAGCGGAATGCCGGGCACGTCATGAGCAAGCCGCGTCCATTCGGCCATCGAACGGCTACGCAGCCGGAAATACGGCTCTGGATTGCCCCAGCTGGCATTGATCCAGGCAAAGGAATTCGGCGTGGCGACGCCGCCGGCGCCGCTGTCGGCAATGATCGTCACGTTCGCGCCAGCCTTCGCCAGATGCCAGCCGATGGACGCGCCGATGATGCCGGCGCCGACGACGATGACGTGCTTGGCTGCGCTCATGGATGGACCTTTATCGAACCGCCTCATGTTGATGCCATTGCGGCGGACCTATCTCAAGGCCGGGCAACCGCCCAAAATTGTTCGACAGGCTGCAAAAGCGCTGCTAGAAGCCCGCGCACCACATGGGATTCCATAAATTGGCTGAAGACATCACGAACGCGGTGGCGCGCCGCCGCACTTTCGCGATCATCGCGCATCCGGACGCCGGCAAGACGACGCTGACCGAAAAGCTGCTGCTGTTCGGCGGTGCCATCCAGCTTGCCGGCGAGGTCAAGGCCAAGAAGGATCGCATCCAGACCCGGTCGGACTGGATGAAGATCGAGCGCGAGCGCGGCATTTCGGTCGTCACCTCGGTAATGACCTTCGAGTATGAGGACAATGTCTTCAACCTGCTCGATACGCCCGGTCACGAGGATTTCGCCGACGATACCTATCGCACGCTGTCGGCGGTCGATGCGGCGGTCATGGTCATCGACGCCGCCAAGGGTATCGAGCCGCGCACGCTAAAACTGTTCGAGGTCTGTCGGCTGCGTGACATCCCGATCATCACCTTCGTCAACAAGATGGACCGCGAAAGCCGCGACCCATTCGAGATCCTCGACGAGATCGAGCAGAAGCTGGCGCTGGACACCGCTCCGATCACCTGGCCGATCGGCCGCGGCAAGACCTTTTCCGGCACCTATCATCTGGCGCTGAATGCCGTGCGCAAGGGCGACGCGGAGAAAGAACGCACGCCGGTCAACGGTCCCGACTCCAACCGCGTCGCCGGCCTGTTGCCGGAGAACGAGCGCGAGGCTTTCATTGAGGAGCTGGAGCTGGCGCGCGAAGCCTGCCGTCCGCTCGACATCGGTGCGTTCCGCGAGGGCCATCTGACGCCGGTCTATTTCGGTTCGGCGCTGCGCAACTACGGCGTGCGCGATCTGATCGAGGCGCTTGGCGCCTACGGACCGCCGCCGCGCGCGCAGGAGGCCGACACCCGCAAGGTGGAGGCGACCGAGGATAAGATGACCTCCTTCGTCTTCAAGATCCAGGCCAACATGGATCCCAACCACCGCGACCGCATCGCCTTCGTCCGCGTCTGCTCGGGCAAGCTCGAGCGCGGCATGAAGGCCAAGCTGGTACGCACGGGAAAACCGATGAGCCTGTCGGCGCCGCAATTCTTCTTCGCCCGCACCCGCGTCACCGCCGACGAGGCCTTTGCCGGCGACGTCGTCGGCATCCCCAACCACGGCACGCTGCGCATCGGCGATACGCTGACCGAGGGCGAGGAGATCCTGTTCCGCGGCGTGCCGAATTTCGCGCCGGAAATCCTGCGCCGCGTCCGTCTCGGCGACGCGATGAAGGCCAAGAAGCTGAAGGAGGCGCTGCACCAGATGGCCGAGGAAGGCGTCGTGCAACTGTTCTCGCCAGAAGACGGTTCGCCGGCAATCGTCGGCGTCGTCGGTGCGCTGCAGCTCGACGTGCTGAAGGAGCGGCTGAATATCGAATACACGCTGCCGGTCGATTTCGAGATGTCGCGCTTTTCCGTCTGCCGCTGGATATCGGCCGACGACAAGGCCGAGGTGCATCGCTTCATCGAGGCGCATCGCGGCGACATTGCCCGCGACCTCGACCACGATCCGGTGTTCCTTGCCCAGCACGCCTTTTCGCTCAACTACGAGGCCGAGCGCTGGAAGGCGATCCGCTTCGCCGCGGTCAAGGATTACCAGGTCCGCGACAAGGCGGCTTGACCGTTGCCGTATGGCCGCCAAGATCACACTCGCGCGTTGCGCCGCCCTTCATCCGCCTGCCGGCACCTTCTCCCCGTATAGTGACGGGGAGAAGGGGGGCTGGCCGCAACGCCAACGCCCTTCCTGCAACGTGGGTAATTGGCGAAATCATGTATGAGAGCGCCCCTCTCCCCGTCACTATACGGGGAGAGGATGCCGGCAGGCAGGTGAGGGACGGCGCCGACTTTGGCAGTTGATATTCCCAAAATCGGGCAAAGATCGCCTGTCGGGAGCGTCTCACTCACCCCCTGGCGGCCTCTTCGATCTTGGCGATGTCGATCTTGGTCATTTGCATCATCGCCTGCATGACGCGGCCGGCCTTTTCCGTGTCGGGGTCCTGCAGCAGCCTCGGCAATTGCTCCGGCACGACCTGCCAGGAGACGCCGAATTTGTCCTTCAGCCAGCTGCACTGGCTGGGCTCGCCACCGCCCTCGATGAGCCTTTCCCAGAAATAGTCGACCTCCTCCTGCGTATTGCAGTGGATGGAGAGCGAGACTGCCTCGGTGAACTTGAATTGCGGCCCGCCGTTGAGCGCCTGGAACTGCACACCGTCGAGCTCGAAATAGGTCACCAGCACCTTGCCCTCATTATCGCCGCTGCCCTTGGGCCAGCGCATCACGCTCAGCACCTTCGAGTTCTTGAAGATGGAGATGTAATGGTTCATGGCCTCCTCGGCCTGGTCGTCGAACCACAGGCAGGGGGTGATCTTTTGCATTTTCTTGCTCCTTGGGCTGTTTTGGCTTGTTTTCACGCGTCCAACGGCCGGCTGGCGATTGATGCCGGTCGCCGCCGTCTGCCCAAGGACGCTCAAACAAAACACGATCCGACAGCACCTCTGACTTTTTTTACTGCCTGGACCGGCTTGCCGTCTTTGGCTCAAGATCCGGCGCATCGCAAAACCGTGGCCAGACCAGACGGTGGCGTATATAACGCCGCTCAATTCCGGTTTTCCGCCCCTGTTCGGACGACGCAAACAGCAAGGACAGTTTAATGCCCGCCTACCGTTCCCGCACCACTACCCATGGCCGTAACATGGCCGGCGCCCGCGGCCTGTGGCGCGCCACCGGCATGAAGGATTCCGATTTCGGCAAGCCGATCATCGCTGTCGTCAATTCCTTCACCCAGTTCGTTCCGGGCCACGTCCATCTCAAGGATCTCGGCCAACTGGTCGCCCGCGAGATCGAGAAGGCCGGCGGCGTCGCCAAGGAGTTCAACACCATCGCTGTCGACGACGGCATCGCCATGGGTCATGACGGCATGCTCTATTCGCTGCCTTCGCGCGAGCTGATCGCCGACTCGGTCGAATATATGGTCAACGCCCACTGCGCCGACGCCATGGTCTGCATCTCGAATTGCGACAAGATCACGCCGGGCATGCTGATGGCGTCGCTGCGTCTCAACATCCCGACCGTCTTCGTCTCCGGCGGCCCGATGGAGGCCGGCAAGGTGGTGCTTGCCGGCAAGACGCAGGCGCTCGATCTGGTCGACGCGATGGTCGCGGCTGCCGACGACAAGATCTCCGACGAGGACGTCAAGACCATCGAGCGCTCGGCCTGCCCGACCTGCGGCTCCTGCTCGGGCATGTTCACCGCCAATTCGATGAATTGCCTGACCGAGGCGCTCGGCCTTTCGCTGCCCGGCAACGGTTCGACGTTGGCGACGCACGTCGACCGCAGGCGGCTGTTCGTCGAGGCCGGCCACCTGATCGTCGATCTCGCGCAGCGCTACTACGAGCAGGACGACGACACCGCGCTGCCGCGCAGCATCGCCTCGAAGGGCGCCTTCGAGAACGCCATGACGCTCGACATCGCCATGGGCGGCTCGACCAACACCGTGCTGCACATCCTGGCTGCCGCGCATGAGGGCGAGATCGATTTCGGTCAGGACGACATTGACGCGCTGTCACGCAAGGTGCCGGTGCTATGCAAGGTTGCCCCCGCCAAGGCGGATGTGCACATGGAAGACGTCCACCGCGCCGGCGGCATCATGGCGATCCTCGGCCAGCTCGATAACGCCGGACTGATCAACCGCGACCTGCCGACCGTGCACACCGCAAGCCTCGGCGAAGCGCTCGACCATTGGGATATCTCGCGCACGTCAAGCCAGAATGTCCGCGACTTCTTTCTGGCGGCCCCGGGCGGCGTGCCGACGCAGGTCGCCTTCAGCCAGGATCGCCGCTGGGACGAACTCGATCTCGACCGGGAGAAGGGTGTCATCCGCTCGGCCCAATATCCTTTTTCCAAGGATGGTGGCCTTGCCGTGCTGAAAGGCAACCTGGCGCTCGACGGCTGTATCGTGAAGACCGCGGGCGTCGATGAATCGATCCTGAAATTCACCGGCCCGGCCAGGGTGTTCGAAAGCCAGGACGCCAGCGTCAAGGCGATCCTGTCCAACGAGATCAAAGCCGGCGATGTCGTCGTCATCCGCTACGAAGGGCCGCGCGGCGGCCCCGGGATGCAGGAAATGCTCTATCCGACCAGCTATTTGAAGTCGAAGGGCCTCGGCAAGGCCTGCGCGCTGGTCACCGATGGCCGCTTCTCCGGCGGCACCTCCGGCCTGTCGATAGGCCATGCTTCTCCCGAGGCGGCGGAAGGCGGGCTGATCGGGCTGGTGCATGAGGGCGATACGATCGAGATCGATATCCCGAACCGCACCATCCGGCTTGCAGTCGACGATGCCGAACTGGCCGCCCGCCGCGCCGCGATGGAGGCCAAGGGAGCCGCCGCCTGGAAGCCCGAGGAAAAGCGCAAGCGCAAGGTGACAATGGCCTTGCGCGCCTACGCCTCGATGGCGACCAGTGCTGCAAAGGGTGCGGTAAGGTATGTGCCGGAATAGGTTCGCTTCTTCAAAGGGATGACGGTAGATGGATTTCGACCTTATCGTCCGCGGCGGCACGCTGCCCGACGGCAGGATCGCCGATATCGGCATCATCGGCGAGACGATCGCGGCCATCGAGCCGGAGCTGAACGCTGGCGCGGGCACGGCGATCGACGCCCATGGCAATCTGATCTCGCCGCCCTTCGTCGATCCGCATTTTCACATGGACGCCACGCTCTCGCTAGGCATCCCGCGCATCAACGTGTCGGGCACGCTGCTCGAAGGCATCTCGCTGTGGGGCGAACTGAAGCCGCTGTTGACGCACGAAGCGGTGCGCGACCGCGCGCTCGCCTATTGCGACTGGGCAGTGTCCATGGGCCTGCTCGCCATCCGCAGTCATGTCGATGTCTGCGATACCAGGCTGCTGGCGGTCGAAGCTCTGCTCGATGTGAAGAAGACCGTCGCGCCCTATATCGACCTGCAACTGGTCGCCTTCCCGCAGGATGGGTTTTATCGCTCGCCGACGGCGCGCGATAACACCATCCGCGCGCTCGACATGGGTGTCGACATCGTCGGCGGTATTCCGCATTTCGAGCGCACCGTGGCCGACGGCACGCGTTCGGTGACGGAACTGTGCGAAATCGCGGCAGAACGCGGCCTCATGGTCGACCTGCATTGCGACGAGACCGATGATCCGCTGTCGCGCCATATCGAACAACTGGCCTATGAGACGCAACGCCTCGGCCTGCAGGGCAGGGTCGCAGGCTCGCATCTTACGTCGATGCACTCGATGGACAATTACTATGTCTCGAAGCTGTTGCCGCTGATCGCCGAGGCAGGCGTCTCGGCGATCCCCAATCCGCTGATCAACATCATGCTGCAGGGCCGCCACGACACATTCCCCAAACGCCGCGGCCTGACGCGGGTCAAGGAAATGCTTGCCCACGGTATCCGCGTCGGCTGGGGTCAGGATTGCGTGCTCGACCCCTGGTATTCGCTGGGCACCGCCGACATGCTCGACGTCGCCTTCATGGGCCTTCACGTCGCCCAGATGTCGAGCCCGGCCGACATGGCGCGCTGCTTCGACATGGTCACCAACGTCAACGCCGCCATCATGTGCCTCGACCATTTCGGCCTGTCGGTCGGCAAGCGCGCCAGCCTCGTCGTCCTCGATGCCGGCGATCCGGTCGAGGCCTTGCGCCTGCGTCCCGAGCGACTCTGTGTCATCGCCAGGGGCAAGGTGGTGGCCGAGCGGGCCAGGCAGGAAACACGGCTCTCGATCGCCGGACGGCCGGCAACAGTGAACCGCAGGCATCGCCGGTCTCAAAACTCCATCGATCAGATTGATAGGTCCTGACCGCAAGTCTACAATCAACCTCAAGTTTTATGCCGAGGAGGATGTCATGTGGCACAAGGCGGCGATGGTGGTCGTGTTGGCGGCGACCTGTGCAGGCTGCATGACGGCCGAAGACCGTCGTGCCGCAGACGAGGCGAAATGCCGTTCCTACGGCTTCGTCAGGAAGAATGATGCCTTCGCCGAATGTCTGCAGCGCATCGATCTGGCGCGCCGCGCCGAGCTCAGAAGTGCGTCGGTCTTCAATCCTTGGGATCGGCCGGTGATCTATCGTCCGGTTATCATTCGGCCACGGCCAAAGTAGGCCGTTGCGATCGTCCGTACAGGCCCAGCCGATTTCCGGTCCCTGGTCTGGCCGGCTTCCCGATTTCCGCTCGTCAAAGTGGCCGCTTGCGTCTACGACGCTGCTCACCGGGCTTTCATGCGGGAGGAAGCGACATCGGGATGGCACAGCCAACAGCCCAGAATTCGAAGATCAGGAACGTGCTTTTGGCTGGCATTCTGCTGATGCTGGCCGGCGATTTCCTGTTTGCGTTGAATGATGCGATGGGTAAATGGCTGGTCGCCAGCTTTTCCGTCGGCCAGGTCGTGCTGATCCGTTCCATCGGCGCCTTTTTCGTGCTCGGTCCGATGATCGCGCGTCAAGGCGCGGCCAGGCTGTTCCGCATGGAGCGCCTGGAACTGCAGGTCTTGCGCGTCGTCATGACAACGCTCGACACGGCGCTGTTCTACGCCGCCGTCGTCTATCTGCCGCTCGCCGACGTCATGAGCTTCTACATGGCGGGGCCGATCTACGTGGCGGCGCTGTCCCACCTGCTGCTTGGTGAAAAGGTCGGCTGGCGCCGCTGGATGGCGATCCTGGTCGGGTTCTGCGGTGTGCTGATCATGCTCGAACCGTCCTCGGCCGCGTTTTCGCTGTCGTCGACCTTCGCGCTGGCCGGAAGCATTTCATTCGCGTTCGCCATCATCCTCAACCGTCGGTTGCGCGGCACCAGCGACACCTCGCTCGTTACCTGGCAAACCATCGGCACGCTGCTGGTCGGCGGGTTTCTCACCATCGGCAACTGGCAGACGCCGTCCTCGCTCGATTTCGGCGCCATGCTGCTTCTTGGCATCGTCTCCTGCGGCGCGCATCTGATGATCACCAGGGCGCTGAAGCTGGCGCCGGCGTCGACGCTGGCGCCGCTGCATTACAGCCTGCTGCTGTGGGCCGTCATCTTCGGGCTGGCCTTCTTCGGCGACATGCCCGGCCCGCGCATCCTGATCGGCTCGGGCATCATCGTGCTGGCCGGCCTATTCATCTTCCATCGCCAGAAAGTAGTCGACACGGTGCCGCCCGAAAACGTGCCGAAAGGTGTCAACTAGGGTCCAGATTTCTGGTGCCTTAAGGTTCAGAGTTTTGGCACCTACCCGGCGCGCACCGCCGCCAGATGCGTTGAGAAGTCGGCCGTCTCCATCAGCGCCCTGCAGCGTGAAAAGCGACCGTCGGCATAGGCGCGGAAATCATCGGCCGGATTGCTGTTGGCAAGCTGGATCAGTCCCCACAGCGTCCACAAGAGATCGCACATCGCCTTGTAGATGACGATGCGGCCGCGCTCCGCCGGCGTCGGCTCGCCACCGAAATAGGCGCCCATCATCTCGTCCTCCTGCGCCGTATCAAACTGGCCTTCGACGCTGAGGTCGCCGAGATCCCAAAGCGGGTCGTTCATGCCGGAATATTCCCAGTCGACGATCCACATCCTGTCGCCCGTATCGAGAAAATTTTCGCACAGCGGATCGCAGTGGCAGGCGACGAGAGGCAGGGGATGCGCGGCAAGCGCCGAGCGCACGGTTTCCGCCTCCATAACGACGTCGTGGTAACCGGCAGGCAGGGCGACGTCCTTGGTCGACAGCACCTTCAGGTAGTCGTCGATCATCGCAAACAGCTCGAAGCGGAAGGGAAACACCGCGCCGGATGTATGCAATCTGCGGAAGGCTTTGCCGGCACGCGCCGGACTGCCCGGCCGGGTCTTGAATTTATCCGGCGACATCGTCTCGGCGCCCGCGATGAAGCGCGTCACCATCACGCCTGTCTCGCCGTCGACATGCAGCAGCTCGGGGCTGACGCCGGCCATCGCTGCCTCCCGCGCCGCCACCGCCTCGTTGGCGCGGTTGATATACTCCTGCGTGCCCTTGCCGGGAATCCGCAGGCAGGCATCTCCAGCCCTGAAGACGAGGTTGGTGAGGCCACCCAGCCGCTCCAGCGGTCCCTCGTAGCCGGCCAGCGCCGGAATGGCTGCAAGCGCCGCGCGTGCTTCCTCGTCCACCATCGCTTCTGCCCTCTTTTCGCGTCTATTTGTGGTGACGACGGTTCCACAAATTTCGCCGTTTGGCTATCATCGCTTGCATGCGGTTCACTCCAGCGCCGTGCGTTCCTGCAGGACGCGCTAAGAACGCTGCGGCGCTTTGATTTGCGGACGAGACTGTAATGGCGGACAGGAAAAACAAAGGCGCGCTCGCCGCGGCCTATGCAGCGAAGCGGCCAGAGGAGGTGGCGGCGCTCTACGACCGCTGGTCCGACACCTACGATGCCGACATGTCGGCGGCCGGTTATCGCCATCCGACCATCTGCCTTGCCCTGCTTGCCCGCCACCTGCCGCGCGGCGCGGCACCGCTCCTCGATGCCGGTGCCGGCACCGGGCTCATCGGCGAGTGGCTGAAGATCGCGGGCTATCCGCAGGTCGAGGCGCTCGACATTTCCGAAGGCATGCTGGCCCAGGCAGCGCGCAAGGGCGTCTATTCGGCGCTTCACTGCCTGGCGCTCGGCGGCCCGCTGCCCTTCGCGGATGATGCCTATGCCGGGATCATATCGGCCGGCGTCTTCACCTCGGGCCATGTCGGCGCTGAGGGGCTGGACGAACTGATCCGCATCTGCCGGCCGGGCGGGATAATCGTGCTGACGGTCAAGAACACCCTGTGGGACGCCGGCTTTTCCGCAGGGATAGACGACCTTGAGGCGAAGGGCGTCGTCACGCGCGCCGAGGAGACATCGCCCTATGTCTCCATGCCGGGCGAGGCTGACACCGTGCCCAGCCGCGGTCTCGTTCTGCGCGTGAACTGACCATCCCCGCTCTTATGCATGTCGCGCAAAAGTGCGCAGCGGTTTTGCGATAACGACATGCATAGAAACAAGTTACTTAAAGCGCCTCGCATGAATCCGTTCAGACGCGACGCGCTTTAGGCTCTGATCCTTTCTCCGGCCGGGTCGTAAAGCGGCTCGAGATGGATTTTTGCCGGCGTCCGCTCCATAGCCACCACCAGCTCGTAGTCGCCGCAGGTGAGGAAATCGTCGCTGACGCCGTCGGCGTTGTGCACATAGCCGTAGCCGATGTTCTTTCCGACCGTGTAGCCATAGCCGCCGCTGGTCAGGTAGCCGACCGGCTCGCTGTTGCGCAGGATCGTTTCGCGCCCGAGCAGCACGATCTCGCAATCGTCGACGGTGAAGCCGGCAAAGCGTTTTTTCAGAACCGCGCCGCCGATCTCTTCCAGCGCCCGCCGCCCGAGAAAATCTGTGTTCTTGCGAAGCTTCACCGCCCAGCCAAGGCCGGCCTCCTGCGGCGTGTCGTTGGGCGTGATGTCGGAGCCCCAGGCGCGGTAGCCTTTTTCCAGCCGCAGCGATTCCAGCGCCCTGTAGCCGACCGGGCGGATGCTGTGCTCCTCGCCCGCCGCCATCAGAGCGTCGAAGATTTCGCCCGTCGCCGCGATCGGCACATGCAGCTCCCAGCCGAGCTCGCCGACATAGGTGACGCGCAGCGCCCTAACTGTGGTGCCGGCGATGGAGATTTCCCGCACGTGTCCGAACGGGAAAGCGGTGTTCGACACGTCCGCGTGGGTCACCGCAGCCAGCACGTCGCGGGCCCGCGGCCCCATCAGCGACAGCGTGCCGAAATCCTCGGTGACATCGGTGAGCGTCACGTCGAGCTGGTTGCCGACATGGTCGCCGATCCACGAGAAGTCATGCGTCCTAAAGCCGGTGCCGGTGACGACGTAGAATCGGTCTTCGCCGAGCCGCGCCACGGTCAGGTCGGCCTCGATGCCGCCGCGCGTGTTGAGAAGCTGCGTGTAGGTCAGCCGGCCGACCGGCTTGGCGACGTCGTTGGCGCAGATCCAGTCGAGCGCCTTCAGCGCATCCGCACCGGTCATTTCGTATTTGGCGAAGGACGATTGGTCGAAGATGCCCACGTGTTCGCGCACGTGCCGGTGCTCGTCGCCGACCGGCGAAAACCAGTTCTGCCGGCCCATCGAATAGATGTCCTTCGGCTCGACGCCTTCGGGCGCAAACCAGTTCGGCCGCTCCCAACCGAGCTTGGAGCCGAACACGGCGCGGTGCTTTTGCAGCCGTTCATAGAGCGGCGACACGATCCGTGGCCGGCCCGTGGCATACTCTTCATGCGGGAAGCCGATCGTATAGTGCTTGCCATAGGCTTCCAGCGTGCGGTCGCGGACCCATTGCCGGTCGCGGTGCAGGTCGGAAAAGCGCCTGATATCGACCACCCACAGGTCGAGTGGCGCCTCGCCGTCGACGACCCACTGCGCCAGCACCCAGCCGGCGCCGCCGCCTGCCGCGATGCCGAAGGCGTTGAAGCCGGCGCCGACGAACATGTTGGCGCATTCGGGTGCCACGCCGAGAATGAAATTGCCGTCCGGCGTGAAGCTCTCCGGCCCGTTGATCATCTGCTTGACGCCGACGGTTTCGAGCGCCGGAACCCGCGTGATTGCCTGGTTCATATGCTGCTCGAAATGATCGTAATCGTCGTCGAACAGCCGGAACTGCCAGTCGTCAGGGACATCGCCGCCGGGAAGATCGGTCGTCCAGGCTTGCGGGTTCGGCTCATAGCCGCCCATCACCAGCCCGCCGACCTCCTCCTTGAAATAAATGCGGCGGTCGGGGTCGCGGATCGTCGGCGCATCGGTCGCCAACCCGTCTATTCTTTCGGTGACGAGGTACTGGTGCTTCACCGGCTGCAGCGGCACGTTGATGCCGGCTAGCGCTCCCACCTGCCGCGCCCATTGCCCGGCACAGTTCACCACCTTGTCGCAGGCGATATCGCCCCTGTTGGTCTTTACCGTTGTGATGCGGCCCTCCTGCATGTCGAAGCCGGTGACGCGGACATCCTCGAACAGCCTAGCGCCATGCATGCGCGCGCCTTTGGCCAGCGACTGCGTGATGTCGGAAGGGTTTGCCTGGCCGTCGGTCGGCAGCCAGTTGGCGCCGACGAGATCGCCGGTTGCCAGCAGCGGCCACATCGCCTTGACCTCGGCCGGTGACAGCAACTGCATGTCCATGCCGAAGCTCTTCGCCGTCGTCGCCAGCCTCTTGTACTCGATCCAGCGGTCGGCATTGGTGGCGAGCCTGAGGCATCCGGTCATCTTCCAACCGGTGGCCAGCCCGGTTTCGGCTTCCAGTCCCTTGTAGAGATCGACCGAATATTTGAGCACGCGGGTGATCGAGGCCGAAGACCGCAATTGACCGACCAGCCCCGCCGCATGCCATGTCGAGCCCGAAGTCAGTTTGCCCTGTTCCAGGAGCACGACATCGGCCTTGTGGTCACGCGCCAGATGATAAGCCGTCGAACAGCCGATTATGCCGCCGCCGATGACGACGATCTCGGCGTGGGCGGGCAAGGTCATGATATCTGTCCGTATTTTGTTCTGTAGTTTTCCAGCGCGGCATCGAGCCGCGTCAGGTTTTCGTCGGTATAGGCAACGTAGTCGATGCCTGGTGCGTCGAGATAGAGTTCGGAAACCATGCTCCACATCGCCTCGCGTAGCAGCGATGCGCATTGCATGGCCGCATGCGAGCGGCGGATCGCCTCGTCCGGCTCCTTCATGAAATAGGCGGTCAGGAAGGCGAAGGACTCCTCGTCGTTCATGGTGGCGTTCGAGGCGACGCCGGCGAGGTCGAACATCGCCGTGTTGAAGCCGGCATATTCGAAATCGATCAGCCACAGCCTGTGGCCGTCATCGAGAATATTAGCCGGCAGAAGGTCATTATGACCGAAGACGATCGGCAGCAATTTCTGCGCCCGTTCGAGCTCGTCTGCAAGCGTCAGCAGCCGCGGCAACTCGCTTCGCATGCGGCTGTCGGCTTCCTCCAGCGTGCGCGCATAGTCGCGGATGACATGGAATACCCAGAACATGAAGCCGGCGCCGGAGACATGATTGGGCATCTCGCGATGGAAGCCGCGCATCAGGGCGGCGACGCGGTCGATATTGGCGCGGACGTCCTCGGCGACAAAAGTCTTGGCGCCGAGAAATTCCGTTACCAGGATGCCGGGCTCGGAATGGCGGACCGCAGGCGCGAAGCCGGCGGCATGCGCCGCGCGCGCAGTCATCACCTCGCGCTCGCGAAAGACGTGATGGAACGGAAAGTCCTGGCCAAAGCGCACGACATGCCGCCCGGCGGCGTCCTTGACCAGATAGTTGGCGTTGCTCAGGCCGCCCGGCAGCGGCGCGATCTCGATGCTGCCGGTCCAGCAGGGCAGCGCGCGGATGCGGTCCTCGGCGGTCACGGGTGAATCCCTCGTTGCGCGGGGTTCAAGGCGTCGCGGGCGACGCAAAGATGGCGGCCGGCAGGAGGGAGCAATGCGAAGTCCTCGTCGGTGCGGGATCCCGGGATCGGTATCCCGCACCGCACCGACGAGCCCCAGTGCCGGGTTCTTTGACTCCGGCATCCGCCCCCGCGGATTCAAAAAAGTCCTTTTCCCTTACGTCAGACGATTTCCCGGACGTTCGGGCAGGCGAATTTTGGTGCGGCTCTGCCATCGTTCTCCCGTGGCAGTTCCGAAGCCTGTCACAAGCCAGTGTCGCGCCATGTGATCCGGCTTGTCAACGACAACTTGTGGCTTTTTGCCCGAAATCACAAGGATTTCTTGTAAACTGTGGCCGATTTGCCTTAGAAGCGGTCAGTAGCGCAACAAATCGATTGGGTGAGACTGATGCCCTCGAAGCGGCATGGCGAGATCCTGCGTCTCCTCCATGAGGAAGGCACCGTCACCATCGCCAGCCTGGCCGACCGGCTGGGCGTCTCGCTGGAGACCGTGCGCCGCGACGTCAAGCCGCTGACCAGTGACGGTTCGATCCTGAAGATGCATGGCGCCGTCGGCCTGCCGTCGATGGCCGGCGAGGCGCCGTTCGAGCGGCGTATGCGCGAGAATGCCGATGCCAAGCGCGCCATCGCCCGCATGGTTGCCGCCACCATCCGCGACGGCGAAGCGATCATGCTCGACACCGGCACCACGACCTCTTTCCTGGCCCGCGAACTGCTCGGTCACCGGCGGTTGACGGTGGTCACCAACTCCTCCGACATCGCCCGCACGCTGGCCACCGTCAACGGCAACAAGGTCTATATGGCCGGCGGCGAACTGCGCAGCGATTCGGGCGCTGCCTTCGGCGTCTCGGCCATTGCATTCGTCAGCCGCTTTTCCGTCAGCCACGCTGTGATCTCCACCGGCGCGGTCGATGCCGTCACCGGCGTGATGGACTATGATCTGGACGAGGCGGAATTCGCCCGCATGGTGCTGTCGCGCGGCCAGCGCTCGCTCGTCATCACCGACCACACCAAGTTCGGCCGCCAGGGCCTGGTTCAGGTCTGCGGCCTCGACGGTTTTTCCGAACTCGTCACCGATCGGCCGCCGCCGCACGCCATCGCCGCAGCCCTTGCCCAGGCTGGCGCACGGCTCAGCATTGCTGGCAGCGAAAGCGGGACCTGACCTGGCCAGAGCAGTAATGCGGTGAGCCTGGGATCGGCGGCTTTTCTTCCTTGCCGTCCCGGTGTTTAGTCCGGCGATGGCCTTCACCATCCGCCAATTGCAGTTCTTCATCGCCGTCGCCGAGCAAGGCACCGTGTCTGGCGCCGCCCAAAACCTGTCCATCTCGCAATCGTCGGTCACCGAGGCGATCAAGGAGCTCGAAGGCGATCTCGGCGTCGAACTGTTCGAGCGCCATCCGCGCGGCCTCAACATTACCCACAAGGGCCACCAGTTCCTGCGCCACGCGACAAAGATCCTTGCCGATGTTTCCGATGCGCGCCGCGCCTTCTCCGGCGAGCAAGCGGCGGCTGGCGGCCGGCTGCAACTCGGCGTCACCTCGCTGGTTGCCGGCTATGTGCTGTCCGACCTTCTCGCCCGCTATCGCCGCGCCTATCCGGGCGTCGAGATCTCGGCCATCGAGGACAATGGTGACTACCTCGAACATCTGCTGATCGGCGGCAAGCTCGACATCGCCGTCATGGTCACCTCGAACCTGCGCGACCGCACCGCCCTGCAATCGGAAATTCTCGAAGTCTCGCCCTACCGGCTATGGCTGCCGCTTGGCCATCCGCTGTCCGGCGCCGACATCATCGGCATCAGCGATATCGCGTCGGAGCCGCTGATCATGCTGACCGTCGACGAGATCGAAGAGAATACCGGAAAATTGCTGGCGGCGATCGCCGCCAAGCCGCATGTCGCCTTCCGCACCCGCTCGGTCGAAGCGGTGCGCAGCCTCGTCGCCACCGGCGCCGGCGTGGCGCTGCTGCCCGACCTCGTCTACCGGCCATGGTCGCTGGAAGGCGACCGCATCGAATCGCGCGATATTTCGGGCTCGTTGCCGGTTGTCCAGGTCGGCACGGTCTGGCGGCGCGGCTCCGGCCTGTCGCAGGCGGCGCGCGACTTCATCGGGCTTGCCCAGTCGCAGCGCATGGTTCGGCAGCGGCTGGACAAGAACGGCCGCTGACCTATCGGAAAAACCGATATCGCCTTTCTGACAAATGAATTTGCGAAACCGGAAATTTCACAGCACTTTGACAACCAGGGACCAAGCCGCCGCGAGAGTGCGGCCCCTCAGATGGGAGATCGACGATGAATTCATTCCTGAAGTCATGCACTGCATTGACGGTCGCGCTGGCCTTCTCCGGCCAGGCGATCGCCCAGGTTAAGGAACTTGGCAAGGGCGAAGGCCAGGTCAATATTGTCGCCTGGCCCGGCTACATCGAACGCGGCGAAACCGACAAGAACTATGATTGGGTCACGTCTTTCGAGAAGACCACAGGCTGCAAGGTCAATATCAAGACCGCCAACACCTCCGACGAGATGGTCGCGCTGATGAATGAGGGCGGCTTCGACCTTGTTACTGCCTCGGGCGACGCGTCGTTGCGCCTTGTCGCCGGTAAGCGGGTCCAGCCGATCAACACTGATCTCATCCCGAGCTGGAACACGGTCGACGACCGGCTGAAGGATGCGCCGTGGTTCACGGTCGGCGGCGTCCACTACGGCGCCCCCTACCAGTGGGGGCCGAACGTGCTGATGTACAACACCGAGGTGTTCAAGGAAGCGCCGAAGAGCTGGAACGTCGTCTTCGAGGAGATGACCTTGCCCGACGGCAAGTCGAACAAGGGCCGCGTCCAGGCCTATGACGGGCCGATCCACATCGCCGATGCGGCCAACTATCTGATGTCCCACAAGCCGGAGCTCGGCATCAAGGATCCCTACGAGCTGACCGAAGATCAGTACAAGGCCGCCCTCGATCTGCTGCGCGTCCAGCGCACGCTGGTCGGACGCTACTGGCATGACGCCGCCATCCAGGTCGACGACTTCCAGAACGAAGGCGTCGTTGCCTCCGGTTCATGGCCCTATCAGGTCAACACACTGGTTGCTGCCAAGAAGCCGGTCGCTTCGACCATCCCCCAGGAAGGCGTGACCGGCTGGGCCGACACGACCATGCTGGCAGCCGACGCAGCCCACCCGAACTGCGCCTATGTGTGGATGGAGCACTCGCTGTCACCGAAAGTGCAGGGCGATGTCTCCGCCTGGTTCGGTTCGCTGCCGGTGGTGCCGGCTGCCTGCAAGGGCAACGAATTGCTCGGCGACGAAGGCTGCAAGACCAACGGCTACGACAATTTCGAAAAGATCAAGTTCTGGAAGACGCCGGTATCGAAATGCGCCACCCAGGACCAGTGCGTGCCTTACTATCGCTGGGTGTCGGACTATATCGGCGTCATCGGCGGACGGTGAGTTCGTTTCGCATTGCTCGCAAGTTGGCGCTGCCCCTTACCCTCTCCCCGTGAACAACGGGGAGAGGGGATCGCGACCGTTGCGGCTAGCCCCTTCTCCCGTCTCTATACGGGCAGAAGGCCGGCAGGCGGATGAGGGGCAGCGCTGTCGTCTGAATTGACGAGCCTGGCAGATCAGGACAGCTCCATGACATCAGCCGTTTCCTTCCAAAAAGTCTCGCGCCATTTCGGCACCGTGCGCGCCGTCGACATGGTCGATCTCGACATCGTGCCGGGCGAGTTCTTCGCCATGCTTGGACCTTCGGGTTCCGGCAAGACGACCTGCCTGCGCTTGATCGCCGGCTTTGAGCAGCCGACATCGGGCTCGATCTCCATCTTCGGCGAACGCGCCGAAGGCGTTCCGCCCTATCGCCGAAACGTCAACACCGTGTTTCAGGACTATGCGCTGTTCCCGCATCTGAACGTGCTCGAAAACGTCGCCTACGGGCTGATGGTCAAGGGTGTCGGCAAGCCCGAACGGCAGAAGGCGGCCGAGGAAGCATTGTCGCTGGTCCGGCTTCCCGGCTACGGCGCCCGCCGCCCGAGCCAGCTTTCCGGCGGACAGCGCCAGCGCGTCGCGCTCGCCCGCGCGCTGGTCAACCAGCCGAAGGTGCTTCTGCTCGACGAGCCGCTTGGCGCGCTCGACCTCAAGCTCCGCGAGAACATGCAGGAGGAGCTGAAGTCGCTGCAAAAGGCGCTCGGCATCACCTTCGTCTTCGTCACCCACGACCAGGGCGAGGCGCTGTCGATGGCCGACCGCGTTGCCGTCTTCAACGACGGCAAGATCATGCAGATCGGCACGCCGGAGGACATCTACCAGCGGCCGAGGACGCGCTTCGTCGCCGATTTCGTCGGCTCGTCCAATGTGCTGCCGCCGGATTTCGTTCAGCGCTATTCCGGCCAGCATCGCTGGGGCAGCCTGCGCCCTGAATCCATTCGCATCGGCCGGGCGGCGAAGGGCGACGGCGTTGCCGCCCGTCTCGTCTCGACCAATTATCTCGGCGCCACGACCAGACTGGCGCTCGACGCCGACGGGTTGAGATTGCATGCCATTGTGCCGGCCGGTGCGAAATTGCCCAGGGAAGGCGAGGCGGTCGTGCTCACCTTCAACCGCGAGCATTTGCATCTGATGGACGAGCCGGGATGATGGCGCTGTCGGCAATTGTGGCTAGCCGAGGCAAGACGCTCTACGGCGCCCCCCTCTGTCCTGCCGGACATCTCCCCCACGAGGGGGGAGATCGGCTGTTGCAACCGCTTTCGCCAGTCACCAACGTTGCAGAAGAGGCGCCGCCGGCGAAGCTGCCGATCTCCCCCCAAGTGGGGGAGATGTCCGGCAGGACAAAGGGGGGCGCGAAGGATCGCGGCCTCCCAAATATCCTCCGCCAAGACAGAGCGGAGTCATGACAATCGCCGCGCTCAACTCCAATCCCGCTCCCGCCATCCTGCCGGGAAGCGGCGGCGTGCGCGGCGCCCTGTCCGACTTGTTCTGGCGCAAGCCGAAGCTGCTGCTGCTGTTGATGCTGCTGCCGCCGGTGCTGTGGCTTGGCATCGTCTATGTCGGCTCGCTGTTCGCGCTGCTCTTGCAGAGTTTTTTCTCGATCGACGAATTCTCCGGCCTCATCAACCGGCAGTTCACGCTGAAGACCTATGGCGACCTGCTGCAGGCCGCCAATCTCGACATCATCCTGCGCACGGTGACGATGGCGGCCCTGGTCACGCTCGCCTCGGCGACCATCGCCTTTCCCATCGCCTATTACGCGGCCCGCTATGCGCGCGGCCGCTGGAAGGCGCTGTTCTATCTCGGCGTGATGCTGCCGCTGTGGTCGAGCTATCTGGTCAAGATCTACGCCTGGAAGCTCATTCTCGCCAAGGAAGGCATTCTCACCTGGCTGCTCGCCAAGCTGCATCTGCTATGGCTGCTCGATGGCTGGCTGTCGCTGCCGGTCGTCGGCGGCAACTCGCTGTCGGTGTCGTCCACCGGCACCTTCATCGTCTTCGTCTACGTCTGGCTGCCGTTCATGATCCTGCCGGTGCAGGCGGCGCTTGAGCGCGTGCCGGGCAATCTGGTCGAGGCCTCGTCCGATCTCGGCGCCTCGCCCGGCCAGACCTTCCGCAACGTGCTGTTCCCGCTGGCGCTGCCGGGTATCGTCGCCGGCTCGATCTTCACATTCTCACTGACGCTCGGCGACTACATCATCCCGCAGATCATCGGCACCTCGCGGCTGTTCATCGGCCAGGCCGTCTATTCGCAGCAGGGCACCGCCGGCAACATCCCGCTCGCCGCCGCCTTCACCGTGGTGCCGATCGTCATCATGGGCTTCTACCTCTGGGGCGCCAAGCGCATGGGGGCCTTCGATGCGCTCTGATGGTTCACCAACCGCCCCTCTCGGCTTAAAGGTCGCCGCCGCCTACGGCCTGCTGTTCCTGCATCTGCCGATCTTCCTGATCTTCGTCTATGCCTTCACGACAGAGGAAAAGAGCTTCGCCTGGCCGCCGCCGGGGCTGACCACGCAATGGTTCGCCGTCACCTGGAACCGCCCCGACGTGTGGGAAGCGCTGTCGCTGTCGGTCCGTGTCGCCGCCATCTCGACACTCGTCGCCCTGGTCCTCGGCACGCTCTGCGCGGCCGCCGTTTCGCGAACACGGTTCTTTGGCCGCGAAACCATCTCGCTGCTGGTCATCCTGCCGATCGCGCTGCCCGGCATCATCACCGGCATCGCGCTGCGTTCGGCCTTTTCGCTGGCCGAGATTCCGTTCTCGTTCTGGACGATCGTGCTCGGCCACGCCACCTTCTGTGTCGTCGTCGTCTACAACAACGCCGTCGCCCGCTTTCGCCGCACCTCCGGCTCGATGATCGAGGCGTCGATGGACCTCGGCGCCGACGGCTTCCAGACGTTTCGGCATGTCGTGCTGCCCAACATCGCCACCGCGCTGCTGGCCGGCGGCATGCTTGCCTTTGCGCTGTCGTTCGACGAGGTCATCGTCACCACCTTCACCGCCGGCCAGCAGCAGACGCTGCCGATCTGGATGCTGGAGGAATTGATCCGTCCGCGCCAGCGCCCGGTCACCAATGTCGTGGCCATGGTCGTCGTGCTGGTGACGCTGCTGCCCATCCTCGTCGCCTATTACCTGACCCGCGACGGCGACCAGATCGCCGGTTCGGGCAAATGACGTCAAGAATCCATAAGGGAGAGACTGCCATGGACACAAAGATGCTGATCGGCTCGAAATTCGAGAAGGGCACCGAGACCGAGGAGCCGATCCTCAATCCAAAGACCGGGGCGACTATCCTCAACCTGCCTGAAGCCAGCCAGGCGCAGATCGAGGCGGCGGTGCTGGCGGCCGAAAAGGCCTTCGTCACCTGGTCACGCACCACGCCGGCGCAGCGCGCCGGTTATCTCCTGAAGATCGCCGATCGCATCGAGGCCGCGGCACAAGATTTCGCCGCCCTCGAGGCGCTCAATTGCGGCAAGCCGATCAATGCCGTGCTCAACGACGAAATCCCGGCGATCGTCGACTGCTACCGTTTCTTTGCCGGCGCTGTCCGCTCGATGCCCGGCCAGGTCGCCGGTGAATACATTCCCGGCCACACTTCGATGGTCCGCCGCGACGCCATCGGCGTCGTCGCCTCGATCGCGCCGTGGAACTACCCACTGATGATGATGGCCTGGAAGCTGGCGCCGGCGATTGCCGGCGGCAACACGGTCGTCTTCAAGCCGTCCGAGCAGACGCCGCTGACGGCGCTGAAGCTGGCAAAAATCCTTGCCGAGATACTGCCCGAGGGCGTCGTCAACGTCGTGCTCGGCAGAGGCGACAGCGTCGGCAACACGCTGATCAACCACCCGAAAATCAACATGATCTCGATCACCGGCGATGTCGCCACCGGCAAGAAGGTGCTGCAGGCCGCCGCCAAATCGGTCAAGCGCACGCATCTCGAACTAGGCGGCAAGGCTCCGGTCATCGTCTTCGACGACGCCGATCTCGGCGCGGTGGTCAACGGCCTGCGCGCCTTCGGCTATTACAATGCCGGCCAGGACTGCACCGCCGCCTGCCGCATCTATGCCGGCAAGAAGATCTACGACAAGCTCGTCGCCGACCTTTCCTCCGCCGTCTCGACCATCAAATACAACTGCCCCGACGACACCGAAAACGAGATCGGGCCGCTCATCTCACGCCGCCAGCGCGACCGCGTCTCGAGCTTCGTCGAGCGCGCCTCGGAGCTGAAGCACATCGAGATCACCACCGGCGGCAAGCCGGGCGAGGGCTCCGGCTTCTTCTACCAGCCGACCGTCGTCGCCGGCGCGCTGCAGGAGGACGAGATCGTGCGCCGCGAAGTGTTCGGGCCGGTTGTCTCCGTCACCCGCTTTGCCGAGGTCGACGAGGCGGTGAACTGGGCCAATGACAGCGACTATGGCCTTGCGTCCTCGGTGTGGACCAAGGATGTCTCGCGCGCCATGGCGACGGCCGCCCGGCTGCAATATGGCTGCACCTGGATCAACACCCACTTCATGCTGACCAACGAGATGCCGCATGGCGGGCTGAAGCAGTCCGGCTACGGCAAGGACATGTCGCTCTATGCGCTGGAGGATTATACCGCCGTCCGCCATGTGATGGTTGCGCACGGGTAGCGCCTTTTTGCCTTTGCCTCTCCCCTTGTGGGAGAGGCGCGTCGCTTGCGGCAGATCAAACTTTAGAGGATGGGAATATAATCTGCGGGGCCTACTTCGGCGAAGCGGCGATCCCGGCTTTCGACTCACCGGCCCCAAGGCCTTTGCCGCCCGGAACGACGGCCCCGGGGCCTAAGCCCGCTGCTTCCGGTGCGGCCGGCCGCTTGATCCTTGCCGAGGCGGCCACGACAAGCTCGTTGAAGCCTTCGCCGCCGTTGTCCAGCATCTCGAACAATTGCCGCCGCATCCTCGGCTCCCAGAACTTGTTGATGTGCTCGGCGACGCCGGCAATGCCTTCCTCGCGCGGCTTGGAGTGAAAAAAGGCGGCAATCTGGTTGGCCATGCGGACCAGCTTTTCGCTGGTGCTCATGATGTGGCCTTCGTCATGCGACATGCTTGGCAACTCCGGAAGCCACCCTCTCGGGGTGGGTGAAAATATCGAATTCATCGCCGCGCACCAAAGCCACCAGCGTCATGCCGGCGTCCCCGGCTGTGCGGATGGCAAGTGCCGTCGGCGCCGAAACGGCAATGATGAACGCAGCGCCGATCGCCGTCGTCTTCTGCACCATCTCGACCGAAACGCGCGATGTCACCACGACAGCACCCAAGGAGCCATCGATGCCGGCTTTGGCGAGCGCCCCGGCCAGCTTGTCGAGCGCATTGTGGCGGCCGACATCCTCGCGCGCCATGACGATGCCCTTGCCCGGGATATAAAAACCGGCGGCATGGACCGCACCGGTCTCGGCATGCAGCGGCTGCGCTTTCGACAAAAGCCTGACCGAACGGACGATGTCGTCGGTGTCAAGTGTAAGTCTTGACGAACCGACCGCCTCGACCGAGCGCATCGCCTCCTCGATCGACTCGATGCCGCACAGCCCGCAGCCGACCGGGCCGGCCAGCCGTCGGCGCCGCGCCTCGAAGCGCGTATTGGCCTGGTCCTTCAGCCTGATCTGGATGTCGATGCCGGCGCCGTGATCCTCAACCTCGATCGCCTCGATTTCCCGGCCGTCGGCGACAATGCCTTCGGTCAGCGCGAAGCCGAGCGCGAAATCCTCGAAATCGGCCGGACTTGCCATCATCACCGCGTGAGTGGTGCCGGCAAAGGAGAACGCCACCGGCGTCTCTTCCGGCACCATCCGGTTGGCGGCCGCACTGCCGCCGGCGCGGTGCGCGAGGCGGGAGATTTGTGTGATAGCGCAACGTTTAGGCATCACGCGGCACCCCCTTTGGCCTGCCGGCCATTTTACTTGGGAAGCGTCGAAGGCTTCTTGCTTCAATTGGCAGTTGCTCTCCCAGGCCATCCCCCACTCCGTCGCTGCTTCGCAGCGCGACCTCTCCCCCCTCCGGAGGGAGAGGAAGGGAGCCTGGAGTTCGCGCGCTTTCCTCTCCCCCGTCGATCGGGGGAGAGGTGTCGAGCGAAGCTCGACGGAGTGGGGGTCGACCAACCGTCAAGATTGAAGCGCTTTCGGTCGAATGCCTCGGCACGATTACTCCGCTGCTTCCAGCGTCGCGATGCGACGGCTGTTGCGGGCCTGCTCGTCATAGTCGAGCTGCCATCCCGACGGCCCGTTGGACGCGCCGACCTGCACCGCCGTCACCTTGTATTCCGGGCAGTTGGTCGCCCAGTCGGAGAAGTCGGTGGTGATGACGTTGGCCTGCGTGTCGGGGTGGTGGAACGTCGTATAGACCACGCCAGGCGACACCTTGTCGGTGATCAGCGCGCGCAGCGTCGTCTCGCCGGAGCGGCTGGTCAGGCGGACCCAGTCGCCGTCGCGCAAACCTCGGTTTTCGGCGTCATGCGGGTGGATCTCGAGACGGTCCTCGCTGTGCCACATGACATTGTCGGTACGCCTGGTCTGCGCGCCGACATTGTACTGCGATAGGATGCGGCCGGTGGTCAGCAGCAGCGGGAAGCGCGGTCCCGTCCTCTCGTCGGTCGCCACATATTCGGTGCGGATGAACTTGCCCTTGCCGCGCACGAAGCCGCTGATATGCATGATCGGCGTGCCTTCCGGCGCCTGCTCGTTGCACGGCCACTGCACCGAGCCCATCCTTTCCAGATAACCGTAGGAAACCTTGGCGAAGCTCGGCGTCGTCTTCGCAATCTCGTCCATGATTTCGGACGGATGCTGGTAATTCCAGGCAAGCCCCATCGCCTGTGCGAGCTTCTGCGTCACTTCCCAGTCGGCAAAGCCGTTGCGCGGCGCCATCACCTTGCGCACGCGGTTGATGCGGCGCTCGGCATTGGTGAAGGTGCCGTCCTTTTCGAGGAAGGTCGAGCCGGGCAGGAAGACATGCGCGTAGTTGGCGGTCTCGTTGAGGAAGAGATCGTGGACGACCACGCATTCCATGGCCGCAAGGCCTGCGGCGACATGCTTGGTGTCGGGATCCGACTGCAAAATGTCCTCGCCCTGCACATAGAGGCCCTTGAACGAGCCGTCGACGGCGGCGTCCAGCATGTTGGGGATGCGCAGGCCGGGCTCGTCGTCGAGTTTGACCCCCCACAGGCTTTCATAGATATCGCGTACCGCGTCGCCGGAGACGTGGCGATAGCCGGGCAGCTCATGCGGGAACGAGCCCATGTCGCAAGAGCCCTGGACATTGTTCTGGCCGCGCAGCGGGTTCACGCCGACGCCCGGCCGGCCGATATTGCCGGTCGCCATGGCGAGATTGGCGATGGCGATGACGGTGGTCGAGCCCTGGCTGTGCTCGGTCACGCCGAGGCCGTAATAGGTCGCGCCATTGCCGCCGGCGGCAAACAGCCTTGCGGCGCTGCGGATCTCTTCAGGATCGACATTGGCGAGCTGGCCGACCACCTCAGGGCTGTTTTCCGGTAGCGCCACGAACGACGCCCAATCCTGGAACTCGTCCCAGTCGCAGCGTTCGCGGATGAAGGCCTCGTCGAACAGGCCTTCGGTGACGATGATATGGGCAAGCGCGGTGACCACGGCGACATTGGTGCCCGGCTTCAGCGGCAGATGATGCTGCGCCTCGATATGAGCCGAGCGCACGATGTCGGTGCGGCGCGGGTCGAGCACAATCAGCTTGGCGCCCTTGCGCAACCGCTTCTTCATGCGCGAAGCAAACACCGGATGTGCGTCGGTCGGATTGGCGCCGATGATCATCACCACATCGGTCTGCTCGATCGAGTCGAAATCCTGCGTGCCTGCCGAGGTGCCGAAAGTCTGGCCAAGGCCATAGCCGGTCGGCGAATGGCAGACGCGGGCGCAGGTATCGACATTGTTGTTGCGGAAACCCTGGCGGATCAGCTTCTGCACCAGATAGGTTTCCTCATTCGTGCAGCGCGACGAGGTGATGCCGCCGATCGAGGTGCGGCCATACTGGTACTGGATGCGGCGGAACTCGTTGGCGGTGTGGGTCAGCGCTTCCTCCCACGACACCTCGCGCCATGGATCGGTGACCTTTTCGCGGATCATCGGATTGAGGATGCGCTCCTTGTGGGTCGAGTAGCCGTAGGCAAAACGGCCCTTGACGCAGCTATGGCCACGGTTCGCCTTGCCGTCCTTGTACGGCACCATGCGCACCAGCTCGTCGCCGCGCATTTCGGCCTTGAACGAGCAGCCGACGCCGCAATAGGCGCAGGTGGTGACGACCGAATGCTCGGGCTGGCCGATCTTGATCACCGATTTCTCGGAAAGCGTCGCCGTCGGGCAGGCCTGCACACAGGCGCCGCAGGACACGCACTCGCTGTCGATGAAAAGCTGGTGCATGCCGGGCGACACACGGCTTTCGAAGCCGCGGCCCTCGATGGTCAGCGCGAATGTGCCTTGCACCTCCTCGCAGGCGCGCACACAGCGCGAGCAGACGATGCATTTCGATGGATCATAGGTGAAGTATGGGTTGGACTCGTCCTTCGCCATCCATTTGAAGTTTTCGGCGCCGTCGTTCTTCTTGAAGACGTGGTTGTCGCCCTCATAGCCGTAGCGCACGTCGCGCAGGCCGACGACGCCGGCCTGCGTCTGCAATTCGCAGTCGCCATTGGCCGCACAGGTCAGGCAGTCGAGCGGATGGTCGGAGATGTAGAGCTCCATCACGCCGCGGCGGATGTCCTTCAGCCGACCGGTCTGGGTGTGCACGACCATGCCCGGCGCCACCGGCGTCGTGCAGGAGGAGGGCGTGCCGTTGCGGCCGTCGATCTCGACCAGGCAGAGCCGGCAGGAGCCGAAGGCGTCGACCATATCGGTGGCGCAAAGTTTCGGGATGGCAATGCCGGCCTCCATCGAGGCGCGCATGATGGATGTGCCTTCCGGCACGGTGACGGTGAAGCCGTCGACGGTCAGCGTCACCTGCTTCTCGGACGTCGAGGCCGGCGTGCCGTAGTCGATTTCCTGAATGAGACCCATCGCGAGGTTCCTATTCTGCTGCTTCGGCGACTGGCGCCGGCTTGAAATCTTCGCGGAAGTGGTTGATTGCGCTCATCACCGGATAAGGCGTGAAGCCACCCAGCGCGCAGAGCGAACCGAACTTCATCGTGTTACAGAGGTCCGTCACCAGCTCGATCTGCTTTTCCGGCTCGCTACCCCTGGCGATCTTGTCGATCGTCTCGACGCCGCGTGTCGAGCCGATGCGGCAGGGCGTGCACTTGCCGCAGCTCTCGATGGCGCAGAACTCCATGGCGAAGCGCGCCTGCTTCAGCATGTCGGCGGTGTCATCGAACACGGTGATGCCGGCATGGCCGATCAGCCCGTCCTTGGCGGCGAAGGCTTCGTAGTCGAACGGCGTGTCGAACAGGCTGCGCGGAAAATAAGCGCCGAGCGGCCCGCCGACCTGCACCGCCTTGACCGGACGTCCGGTCGCCGTGCCGCCGCCGATGTCGTCGACGATCTCGCCAAGCGTCATGCCGAACGCCGCCTCGAACAGGCCGCCATATCTGACATTGCCGGCGATCTGGATCGGAATGGTGCCGCGCGAGCGGCCCATTCCGAAATCCTTGTAGAAGGCAGCACCCTTGTCCATGATGACAGGCACCGAGGCCAGCGAGATGACGTTGTTGATCACCGTCGGCTTGCCGAACAGGCCCTGGATGGCCGGCAGTGGCGGCTTGGCGCGAACGACGCCGCGCTTGCCTTCGAGGCTGTTGAGCAGCGAGGTTTCCTCGCCGCAGACATAGGCGCCGGCGCCGACGCGGATTTCCATGTCGAAGGCGTTGGGCGAGCCCAGCACGTTGACGCCGAGCAGGCCGGCCTTGCGGGCGATCTCGACCGCGTTCTGCATCATCGCCACCGCATGCGGATATTCCGAGCGGATGTAGACAAAACCCTTGGTCGCGCCGGTGGCGACACCGGCGATTGCCATTCCCTCGACCAGCACGAAGGGATCGCCCTCCATGATCATGCGGTCGGCGAAGGTGGCGCTGTCGCCCTCGTCGGCGTTGCAGACGATGTACTTTTTGTCGGCGGTCGTATCGAGCACCGTCTTCCACTTGATGCCGGTCGGGAAGCCGGCGCCGCCGCGACCCCGCAGGCCCGACTCGGTGACCTGCTTGACGATGTCGGCCGGAGCCATCGCCACGGCGTTCTGCAGGCCCTTCAGTCCGCCATGCGCCTTGTAGTGATCAAGCGACAGCGGATTGATGACGCCGCAGCGCGCGAAGGTCAGGCGCGTCTGCCTGGCCAGGAACGGGATCTTGTCGGGCGCGCCCAGCCAGCGCTTGTGGTGACCGCCGGTGAGAAAGCCGCTGTCGAACAGGCCTTTGACATCGGAAGGCTTCACCGGCCCGTAGGCGACGCGGCCCTTGTCTGCCGTTGCCACTTCGACCATCGGCTCGAGGAAATAGGCGCCGCGCGAGCCGTTGCGCACGATCTTGGCCTCGATGCCGCGATCGGCCAATTCCTTCTCAATCGCCCTGGCAACCTTTTCCGCACCGAGCGCCAGCGCGCCGGAATCGCCGGGAATATAGATGCGCGGGGTCATAACCGCACCTCGGCAACGATCTCGTCGAGTTTTTCGTCATCGAGCCGGCCGATCACCTCGCCGTCCAGCATCGCCGATGGCGCGCAGGCGCAAAGGCCGAGGCAATAGACCGGCTCCAGCGTCACCGAACCGTCGCGGGCCGTCTCGTGGAAGCCGATGCCCAGCAATTGCTTGAGCTTGGCGGCAATCGCGTCCGAGCCCATCGACTGGCAGGCTTCGGCCTGGCAGAGCTTCAGCACATGCCGGCCGGCCGGGCGGCTGCGGTAATCGTGGTAAAAGGTGACGACGCCGTGCACCTCCGCCTTGGAGATGTTCAGCGCCTCGGCGATGATAGGCAGCGCGTCCTGCGGCACATGGCCGAACTCTTCCTGGATGCCGTGGAGGATCGGCAACAGCGGGCCTTCGAGGCCCTTCAGCTCCTGGACGATCGCCGCCGTGCGCGACGCGATCTCGGTACTTGCAGGCTGCATGATCATGCAGCGCCCTCCCTGGTCGTAGTAATCCGCTAAGTGCCTAGGAAATCGGAGGAAACCCGCTAAATCAATAAAGCTGATCCGTTGCTCGATAGAAATCTTCTATCGCTGCCGTCCAGCCTGCAATCTCTAGCTCAGTGGCGGGCGCGGAAATCGTCTGCCAGCGCCATTGCCTCGTCCAGCAGCGCCGAGACCAGCGGGGTGTGCGGCTCGCGCAGCGTCGCCACCAGCCCGACAGTGTGGCTGGCGTCCGGCTCGACGATCGGAATGGCCCGGATCGGCTCGGAAAAGCCGAATGTTTCCGAGAGGTTGAGCGGCATGATCGACGACCATTTTCCGGTACGGATATGCGAGAACAGCACGATCATCGAATTGGATTCGAGTGTCGGCCGCACCTGCGTGCCGGCTTCGGCCAAATGCTGGTCGATGATGCGGCGGTTCTGCATGTCCGGCGTCAACAGGCAGAGCGGCAGCTGGCTGAGCTCCGCCCATGTCACTTTGTCGCGGTCGGAATAGGGGTTTCCGATCGCGGTGATCAGCTGATAGCGCTCGTCATAGAGCGGCACGCTGGTCACCCGCCCCAGCGGCTCGTTGTCGAGATAGGTGATGCCGGCGTCGATGTCGAAATTGCCGAGCAGCGACAGCACCTCGATCGAGGTGCGCGACAGCACCGAGAAGGTGACGCCGGGATGTTTTGTCCGAAAGGGTGTCGTCAGCCGCGCCACCATGGCCAGCGCCGTCGGAATGGCGGCGATGCGGATGCGCCCCGAAAGGCCGTGACGCGCCGCCCGCATCTCTTCGCGCATGGTGCGGGTATCGCCGACGATGCGGCGCGCCCACGCCAGCACCTGTTCTCCCTCCGGCGTCAGCCCCTGGAAGCGCGAGCCGCGCAGAACCAGCATCACGCCGAGCTGGCCCTCCAGCTGCTTGATGCCGGCCGAAAGCGTCGGCTGGGTGACGCCGCACACCTCCGCCGCCCGGCCGAAATGCTCCTCCCTGGCCAGCGCGATGAAGAATTCCAGCTTGTCGATCATGAGCGGACGCTACCCGGCCGAGTGAGGCTGCGCCAGATGCATGCTGTTTTTGCTTGGCGAATCCTCATTGCGGCCGAAGCTTCGCCGCCGTCCAGGCCTAGCTGTCGACCAAGTTCAGAATGTTGCCGTCAGGATCCTTGAACCATGCGACCTTCATGCCGTAGCCGACATGGATGTCGCCTTCCAGCTTCAGGCCCGGCATCTCGTAGTGCTCGAAGACAACGCCTTTCGATTTCAGCGCCTTGACGATGGTGTCGATCTCGTCGCCGACCATCCAGGTCACCGCCGTCGCCTTGTTGGTTCCGGCGAATTGCGAGCGATAGACATTGATGCTGGTGTCGCCGCATTTGTAGACGATCAGTTCGCCACCCTCGTTGTGAACCTCCGTCAGCCCCAGAACGTCTTCATAGAAGGCCTTGGCCTTGGCCAGGTCCTTCACCGCGAGATTGGCCGTTGCGTTGCTGTTTGCGAGCATGATTGGTCTCCTTTGCTTGCGAGCGAGCACGTCCGAAGCCTGCAAAGATAGGGCTGCTTCGTCTTCAGGCGACGCAGCCTGTGCGATCGGCGTGCTTCTTCCCTAAAGACGTTTCGTCCTCTGCAAGACCGACAAACGGACGCAAGTCTTTGCAGCCACGCCCGTGCGTGTCGTTCCGCCGCTTGGTTCTGTTCGGGAACTGCACTATCTCAGGCGTAAAAGCAGAGGAAAAGCTGATGCCCGCCGTCCAGGAAAACGTCACCGAGGAAATCGTCATCGAGCGCCTGAAGACGGTCAACGGACCGGACTTCACCGGCAACATCGTCGACCTCGGCATGGTCTCCGAGATTTTCATTGCCGATGCCAAGGTTTTCTTTTCGATCACCGTGCCGGCTGCCCGGGCCCAGGAGATGGAGCCGCTGCGTGCCGCCGCCGAGCGTGTCGTCAAGGCGATCCCGGGTGTCGCCGGCGCCGTGGTCGCCCTGACGGCGGAAAAGAAGGGTGGCGGCATGGAGGCTCCGGTTCCGCAAAGGCCTGCCACCAGGCCCGTACCGCCGGCCGCACCCGCTGCCGCGCCGCGTCCGGCTCCGCACGCTCCGGCCTCGCACAGTCAGGGCAAGCGCGGCGTGCCCGGCATCGAGGCGATCATCGCTGTCGCTTCCGGCAAGGGCGGCGTCGGCAAGTCGACCACTGCCGTCAATATCGCGCTTGGCCTCGCCGCCAACGGCCTGAGGGTCGGCGTGCTCGACGCCGACATCTACGGCCCGTCGATGCCGCGGCTGCTCAACATCCATGGCCGGCCGCAGACGGTCGACGGCAAGGTCCTGAAGCCGATGGAGAATTACGGCCTGAAGGTGATGTCGATGGGCTTCCTCGTCGATGAGGAGACGCCAATGATCTGGCGCGGGCCGATGGTGATGTCGGCATTGACGCAAATGTTGCGCGAGGTCGAATGGGGTCCGCTCGACGTGCTCGTCGTCGACATGCCGCCCGGCACCGGCGACGCGCAGCTGACCATGGCCCAGCAGGTGCCGCTGGCCGGCGCCGTCATCGTCTCGACGCCGCAGGATCTGGCCCTGATCGATGCGCGAAAAGGCCTCAACATGTTCAGGAAGGTCGACGTGCCGGTGTTGGGCATCGTCGAGAATATGAGCTATTTCCTCGCCCCCGACACCGGCAAGCGCTACGACATCTTCGGCCATGGCGGCGCGCGCCGCGAGGCCGAGCGTCTCGGCGTCTCCTTCCTCGGCGAAGTGCCGCTCGAAATGGGCATCCGCGAAAGCTCGGATGCCGGCACGCCGGTGGTGGTCTCCAAGCCCGACAGCGCCGAGGCCAAGATCTACCGCGACATCGCCGCGAACGTCTGGGGCAGGGTCAAGGAAGAACGCGGCGCGGCCGAAGCCGCCGTGCCGAACATCGTGTTTGAGTGATCCTCCCCCTTGAGGGGAGGGTGGCCCGCAGGGCCGGGTGGGGTCGGTGGCGACGCACTCCACCTTTCTTGGTCAACGCCAGTTGTAGGTCGAGGCGGTTGAGGCGACCCCTCCCGCCCGCTTCGCGCGGCACCCTCCCCTCAAGGGCGAGGGGAGCCGCCCACCTTGTCGCCAAAGCTCGAAAAAAACTGTCCGGCCAGTTTCTTCGATGTCGATTCGATCAGACGGCTGCCGAGCTGGGCGATCTTGCCGCCGACATCGGCCTTGGCCGCATATCTGAGAATCGTCGCCTCCGGGCCATCGGCGGTCAGCGTCACATCGGCGCCGCCTTTGGCGAAGCCGGCGATGCCGCCCTTGCCCTCGCCCTGGATGGTGTAGGAATGCGGCGGGTTGAGATTCCTGAGCGTCACCTCGCCTTTGAACGTCGCCTTGATCGGGCCGATCTTGACCACCACGGTCGCCGCCATCTCGGTGTCCGACTTCTTTTCGAGGCTCTGGCAGCCCGGAATGGTCTGCCTCAGAACGTCCGGGTCGTTCAGCGCCTCCCACACCTTTTGCAAGGGTGCGGCGATGCGTTCCTCGCCTTCGATAACCAAAGCCATCAAAATCTCCCGGATACGAATTGACAAACCCCGATCCGGTCTAGCGTGGGGGTAAACACATGTCTATCGCACCAAAGTCCGGAATCGGATGGCGCGTGCCTCTTGCCTGCTCTCGCGCGTTGTCATATCGATTTGTCATACAAATACGGAGACCATGATGGCCGGCGCCCCCACGCAGAAAAAGAAATTTCGCTCGCAGGAGTGGTTCGACAATCCGGACAATCCGGGGATGACGGCGCTTTACCTCGAGCGCTACCTGAATTACGGGCTGACGCGTGCCGAACTGATGTCGGGCAAGCCGCTGATCGGCATCGCCCAGACCGGCTCGGATCTGTCGCCCTGCAACCGCCATCATCTCGAACTGGCCAAGCGCGTGCGTGAGGGCATCGTCTCGATGGGCGGCATCCCTTTCGAGTTCCCGTGCCACCCGATCCAGGAGACGGGCAAACGCCCGACCGCCGCACTCGACCGCAACCTCGCCTATCTCGGCCTGGTCGAGGTGCTCTACGGCTATCCGCTCGACGGCGTCGTGCTCACCATCGGCTGCGACAAGACGACGCCGGCCCTGCTGATGGCCGCCGCCACCGTCAACATTCCGGCTATCGCGCTGTCGGTCGGCCCGATGCTCAACGGCTGGCACAAGGGCAAGCGCACCGGCTCCGGCACCATCGTCTGGGAATCGCGCCAGCGCCTGTCGGCCGGCGAGATCGGCTATGACGAGTTCATGGACATCGTCGCCTCTTCGGCGCCGTCCACCGGCTATTGCAACACCATGGGCACCGCCACCACCATGAACTCGCTGGCCGAGGCCCTCGGCATGCAGCTGCCGGGCTCGGCCGCCATTCCGGCGCCCTACCGCGAGCGCGGCCAGATCGCCTATGAGACGGGAAAGCGCATCGTCGACATGGTGCATGAGGACTTGAAACCCTCAGACGTCATGACCCGCCAGGCCTTCGAGAACGCCATCGTCGTCAACTCGGCCATCGGCGGCTCGACCAACGCGCCGATCCACCTCAACGCCATCGCCCGCCATCTCGGCGTGCCGCTCGACAATGACGATTGGCAGACGGTCGGCCTCCAGATACCGCTCATTGTCAACCTGCAGCCGTCGGGCGAGTATCTCGGCGAGGACTATCACCATGCCGGCGGTGTGCCGGCGGTGGTGGCCGAACTGATGAAGGCCGGGCTGTTGCCTCATCCCGACGCCATGACGGTCAACGGCAAGACGATCGGCGCCAATTGCAGCGCGGCCGTCAACGAGAATCTCGATGTTATCCGCACCGTCGCCGAGCCGCTGAAGGACAATGCCGGTTTCATCAATCTTAGGGGTAATCTGTTCGATTCGGCGATCATGAAGACCAGCGGCATCTCGCCCGAATTCCGCGAGCGCTATCTGTCGAACCCGAACGACCCCGAGGCCTTCGAGGGCAACGCCATGGTCTTCGACGGGCCAGAGGACTACCACGCCCGCATCGACGACCCGGCGCAAGGCATCGACGAGCACACCATCCTGTTCATGCGTGGCGCCGGCCCGATCGGTTATCCCGGCGGCGCCGAAGTCGTCAACATGCAGCCGCCGGCCCATCTCATCAAGAAGGGCATCCATGCGCTGGCCTGCATCGGCGACGGCCGCCAGTCAGGCACGTCGGGCTCGCCGTCGATCCTCAACGCCTCGCCCGAAGCCGCCATAGGCGGCGGGCTGGCGCTGTTGAAGACCGGCGACCGCGTCCGCATCGACCTGCGCAAGGGCACTGCCGACATTCTCGTCACCGATGACGAGATTACGCGCCGGCGCGCCGAGCTGCAGAACAGTGGCGGCTATCGCTACCCCAAGCACCAGACCCCATGGCAGGAGATCCAGCGCGGCATGGTCGACCAGTTCTCCGAAGGAATGGTGCTGAAGCCCGCGGTGAAATACCAGGATGTGGCGCACACCGCAGGCGTGCCGCGGGACAATCACTGAACGCGTCTTTTTTTGCCTTCTCCCCTTGTGGGAGGTGTCGCCGAAGGCGACGGATGAGGGGTGCTCCAGCTTGGCACCGACGCACTCCGTCCAGCACCCCTCATCCGGCTCGTCGCTGCGCGCCGATCCACCTTCTCCCACAAGGAGGGCTTTGCACAGAATCGGATTGGTGATTCCGTGGGCAAGGAAGAGAGGGAGATGATT
>NZ_JBVVQV010000020.1:0-130116 GCF_055811235.1 Mesorhizobium sp. WSM4810
AAGATGCTGCATCTCAAGGGCATCTATGGCCGCGAAATGTTCGAGACCTGGTACAAGATGATCGCGCTGGTGCAGGGTCCGCTCGATGTCGGCGGCCTGATCACCCACCGCATCGGCGTGGACGACTATATTTCCGGCTTCGAGGCGATGAAGAGCGGCAATTCCGGCAAGGTTGTCATGGATTGGTGAGGGCGGCCTTGGGGCTGGACTACAGGGCTCGCCATTCGCGGCGTGAACGCCCGGGAATAGCGCGATTTTTGAGTTCGTGAGGGCGATGATGACGCTTCTTTATCATTCAGGGCTATCGAATCCAGGACTTGATTGCCATCCGGCGCACCAGCCGTTGACAGGCGGTTGGTCATGTCGAGAAGCATTCCGCTACGGACCGGGCAAGCACGAATGAAGACCCAAATTGTCGTCGTTGGCGGTGGGGCTGGAGGTCTTGGACTCGTGCGCCGGCTCGGAGCACGTCTCGGCCGCAAGGATTTCGATATCGTTCTTGTCGAGCGGAACCACACCCATGTCTGGAAGCCGCTGCTCCATGAGGTTGCGGCCGGATCACTCGACGCAAATCTTGACGAAGTGGGCTACCGCGGCCACGGGCACCGTTGGGGCTACCGCTTCTTCTACGGGTCGCTGGAGGCCATCGATCGCACCGCGCGGCAGGTCACAGTGGCGCCGATATTCGACGATGACGGGTCGGAACTGGTCGGTCGACATCGGCTCCGATACGACTACCTCGTTATCGCAATCGGGTCGGTTTCAAACGACTTCGGCACTCCCGGAGTCAAGGATCATTGCCTTTTCCTCGAAGACCGTCACCAAGCGGATCGCTTTCGATTGAAGTTGTTGAATCATTGTCTTCGAGTTTCCAGGACAATGTCAGCTGATTCAACCGACGACGCCTTTGTTGATATAGCTATCGTAGGTGGCGGCGCGACAGGCGTCGAACTCGCTGCTGAACTCTACAATGCTGCATCATCTCTCAGACATTATGGCCTGGAAGTCTTCGACGAGACCCGGCTGAGGGTCACTTTGATAGAGGCCGGGCCGCGGATTCTTCCGGCTCTCCCAGAAGCTTTAGCAAAGGCCGCGCATCAGGAACTTGAGGCCCTCGGCGTCCGGGTGCTCGCAAACACGGCTGTATCCGAAGCAACGGAACAGGGACTGCGGTGTGCTACCGGGGAGCAGATACACGCCAATATTTGCGTCTGGGCTGCAGGAGTGCAGGGGGCAAATATTCTGGGAGAGCTCGACGGACTTGAGGTGGCGCGCAGCAGGCAACTTGTCGTCCTTCCCACCCTCCAAACGAGCCGGGACGAGCGCATCTTCGCTATCGGCGATTGCTGCTTTTTCAAGCCGGAAGGGGCGGGCGGCCCGGTGCCGCCACGCGCTCAGGCCGCCCACCAGATGGCATCGACCGCTTATCGCAACATTCTTCACTTGATTGCCTGGGAAACGCCGGAAGCATTTGTCTATCGGGACAAGGGCTCGCTCGTGTCGTTGAGCCGGTTTTCCACCGTCGGCAGCTTGATGGGAAATCTCGTCGGAGGGCGGATGGCGATCGAAGGGCGGCTGGCCAGGATGATCTACGTGTCTTTGTACCGCATGCACCTGGTGGCCATACATGGCTGGATCAAGGGCCTGGCTCTTATCCTGGTCGGCCATGTCAACCGGGTTGTCCGTCCGCGTCTCAAATTGCATTGAGGTTGGTCAGGCGAGTGGCAGGCTGCGACCGAAAGATGCCGCTGAGGTCTGCATTGCACCTCGCCTGACGACGCCCGAGTGGTCTTGCCGCGTTCCTCGCCCGATTTGCGCCATATGGCATGCCGACGGACGGCTCAAAACGAATGATCCCGCTGAATTGAAGGGGCATAACAGCAGCGAAATCTGCCCGCCGGTCGCCACTCTAAGGTCCGACTACAAATGTGACTTTGGATCAAGCGACAGCGTTGCACCTATGGCCGTTGATCATGACAGGGATAGCGTCAGCGCCCCGACCGAGCTGATGAAATTCGAGACCCGCCATGTGCCGGGCGCGCTGAAGCTGTCGCAGGAGATGGGCTGGCCTTATCGCCAGGAGGACTGGGAATTTGCCGTGAAGGTCGGCAATGGCCTGGTCCTCGAGCGGGCAGGACAGGTGATCGGCACTGCCATGTCCTGGAATTACGGACAGGCCTATGCGACTGCCGGGATGATCATAGTCACTGGCTCCGCGCAAGGCGGCGGCAACGGCTCCCGGCTTTTTGACGGGTTGCTTCAGGAAACGGACGGGCGCAACGTGCTGCTCAATTCGACGGAAGAGGGGCTCGCGCTCTACAAACGACGCGGCTTCAATGCCTGGGGCACGGTGATTCAGCACCAGGGCCCGCTGACCGTTGCCGTGACGCAGGGTGCGCGCGACGACATCCGTCAGGCGACGGTCTCCGACCTCGCGGCGATCCAGGCTTTTGACGAGCGGGCGACAGGCATGCCCCGGCCGTCGATGATGGCTGCGCTCGCTGATGCTGGCAATGTTTCGGTCATCGAACGCGCGGGGCGTATTGCAGGCTACGCCATCGCCAGGCGGTTCGGCCGCGGCTACGTGGTCGGCCCTGTTGCAGCCGAAAGCGCCCAGGACGCGCGGCTCCTGATCCTGGCGCAGCTTGCGACGCTTCACGGCCAATTCGTGCGCATCGACGTCTATGCCGAACACGTATTGGGCGACTGGCTGGAGAGCCTGGGCCTCGCGCGTGTCGGGGATGTGATCGCGATGGTCAAGGGGCGACGGCCGGTCTGCGACGGGACGGCCCGCATGTATGCCTTGGCAAATCAGTCGTTCGGTTAAGGAATGAGGTAGGGTAGCGATGGATACGAATGTAAATATCCGTGAGGCGGCACAAACGATCGATGCCCTCATCACCCCGTCGCTGCTTCTGGACCGGGGGCGGATCGAGCGCAACATCCAGCGTCTGGCCGAGCATGCCAGAGAGCTTGGCGTAGTGCTGCGCCCGCATATGAAGACGGCCAAAAGCATCGACGTCGCCCGACATGTGTTCCCCGGCGAACCCGGCCCGATCACCGTCTCGACCATCGCCGAGGCGGAGTATTTCGCCGGCCACGGCTTTCGCGACATCACCTATGCAGTCGGCATGTCGCCGGCGTCGGCCGTCCGCGCCATGGAACTTTGTCGCCGCACCGGCGCTGATGTGAAACTGCTGCTCGATTCCGTGGAGCAGGCCGACGCCCTGGCCGGTGTACGCGAAGCCACCGGTATGATGCCGTCCGTCTTCATCGAACTGGACTGCGACGACCATCGCGGCGGATTGAAGCCGGACGATCCCAAGCTGCTCGAGGTGGCCGACAGGATCGTCGCAGCTGGCGCCAACCTGGTCGGCGTCCTCGCCCATGCCGGCGAGTCCTATGGCTTGAACACTCCTGATGCACTGGTCAAGGCAGCCGAGGACGAGCGTTCGGCCACCGTGGGCGCCGCCGAAACTTTGCGCGCCAACGGCCATGCCTGCCCGATCGTCAGCCTCGGCTCGACGCCGACGGCGCACTTCGCCGAGAACCTCGAAGGCGTCACGGAGCTGCGCGCCGGGGTCTACATGTTCTTCGATCTCGTCCAGCACGGGGTAGGGGTCTGCCGTCTCGACGATATCGCGATTTCCGTGTTGGCCACGGTGATCGGGTCCAAGCCGGAAAAAGGATGGGTGCTGGTCGACGCGGGCTGGATGGCGCTTTCGCGCGACCGCGGAACCGCAAACCAGCAGGTCGACCAGGGTTACGGTGTCGTCTGCGATGAAAAGGGGCGGGTGCTTGAAGATGTGATCGTGGCGCAGGCCAGCCAGGAACACGGTATCCTCGCCATTCGTGCCGGTTCTGGAAAGTCCATGCCCGATTTGCCGCTCGGGGCTCGGGTCCGGATTCTGCCCAACCATGCCTGCGCGATGGCCGCCCAGCACCACTTCTACAGCGTCGTCAACGGGGACAGTCCCCGGATCGAAGCCCGTTGGGAGCGGATCCGCGGATGGTAGGGGCTGCAATCGCAACGCTTTGCATGGCGCCCGTGCAAACTGACGCACTGGTGGTGCAATCATGAAGTTTACATCTTATTGGCTGGATACCTCTCAGCCGTTCAATGAGGGCGCGTCCAAACCGCTCGAAGGCCACTACGATGTGGCGGTTGTGGGCGGCGGCCTGACCGGATCCTCCGCGGCGCTTGCCCTCGCCAAAAAGGGCGCCCGGGTTGCACTGTTGGAGGCCGAAACGATCGGCAACGCCGCTTCCGGCCGCAATGGCGGGATGTGCAACAACGGTTTTGCCCAGAACTATGCAATCATGGCCGGCAAGCACGGCAAGCCGGCCGCAAACGCCCTCTACAAGGCTTTCGACGCCGGCGTCGATATGGTCGAGCGGTTGGTGCAGGAAGAAAAGATCGACTGCAGCTTCTCCCGGGTCGGCAAGCTCAAGCTTGCCGCCAAGCCTGAGCACTACGACATGCTGGCGCGCAGCCAGGAACTCTTGGCGGCAAATGTCGATCCCGGGACGAGGATGATCGCGCGCGCCGACCTGCGAACTGAAGTCGGCACCAGCCGCTACCATGGCGGGCTGCTGTTTCCCAAGAGCGCCAGCATGCATGTCGGCCGTTTCGTCCGGGGCCTGGCGACCGCCGCCGCACGGCGGGGCGCAGAGGTCTATGAAAACGCCCCCGTCATGGCTCTGCGCAAGGTCGCCGACGGGCATGAGGTCGAGACCCCGCGAGGCAAGATCGTCGCGCGTCAGGTCCTGCTGGCGAGCGGCATTTCCCAGGTCGGTCCGCTCGGATGGATCCGCCGCCGCATCGTGCCGGTCGGCGCCTTCCTGGTCGTGACGGAACCGCTGTCGCCTTCGCAACTCGAGCGCCTCATGCCGACCCGACGCAATGTCGTCGACACGCGCAATCTCGTCGTCTACTGGCGGCTGACGCCGGACAATCGCATGCTGTTCGGCGGGCGGGCCCGGTTTGCAGTATCCAACCCGCAGTCCGACGAGAAGAGCGGCCGGATCCTGAAAGCGGCGATGGTCGAGGTCTATCCGGAACTGGCCGACATCCGCATCGATTACTGCTGGGGCGGCATGGTCGACATGACCCGCGACCGCCTGCCGCGCGCCGGGGAGCGCAACGGAATCTACTACTCCATGGGCTATAGCGGCCACGGCACCCATATGTCGACGCTGATGGGCAGCATCATGGCCGATGTCATGGACGGGCGCCCCGACCTGAACCCCTGGAAGGATTTCGACTGGCCGGCGATCCCTGGATACTTTGGGCGTCCCTGGTTCCTGCCGATCCTCGGCGCCTATTACCGCATGAAGGACCTTGTCACATGATTTCGCCCCTCGAACACCTGTCCCGCAACGGCCGCCTCGACAAGTTCTTCATCGACGGTCAATGGGTCGAGCCGAGAGGCACCGCCCAGAGCGTCGTCGTGAATCCCGCCACCGAAGAGATCGTGGCCCGGTTTCCGCTCGGAACCAGCGCTGACGTCGACGCGGCCGTTGCAGCGGCCCGCCGGGCGTTCGCCACCTGGAGCCGTACCAGGCCGGAATACCGCGCGGGTCTGCTTGATCGCCTGCAGGCGCTGCTCGAAGCGCGCAATGAACTGCTTGCGCAATGCTTGAGCCTCGAAATGGGCGCGGCGATCGGATATGCGCGCACCGCGCAGGTGCCGCTCGCGATCGCCCATGTGCAAGTCGCTCGCGATGTCCTGAAAACCTTCCCCTTCGTCGTGCAGCGCGGCCACACCGCCGTCACCCACGAACCGATCGGTGTCTGCGCCCTGATCACGCCCTGGAACTGGCCGCTCTACCAGATCACCGCCAAGGTTGCGCCGGCGCTCGCCGCAGGCTGCACGGTCGTGCTGAAGCCAAGCGAACTCTCTCCTTTGGACGCCCTGCTGTTCGCCGAGGCGATTGAGGAAGCCGGCTTCCCTGCCGGTGTCTTCAACCTCGTCAATGGTGACGGCCCAGGCGTGGGCATGGGTCTCGCCTCCCACACGGATGTCGACATGATCTCCATCACCGGCTCCACCCGTGCCGGCATCGCGGTGGCCCAGGCCGCCGCGCCGACGGTCAAGCGCGTCGGACAGGAGCTCGGCGGCAAGTCGCCGAATGTGATTCTGCCCGACGCCGACCTCGATCGTGCCGTTTCGCTGGGCATAGCCGCCGCCTTCCGCAATCTCGGCCAGTCATGCAGCGCGCCGACGCGTATGATCGTGCCGCGCGAGCGGCTGTCCGAGATCGAGGCGGTCGCCAAGAGGGCCGCAGCCCAGATCATCGTCGGCGATCCGCTTTCAGAAGCCACCACTCATGGTGCAATCGCCAACCGTTCCCAGTTCGACCGCATCCAAACCATGATCGGCATCGGCATTTCGGAGGGCGCCAGGCTCCTCACCGGCGGGTCGGGTCGCGCGAACGATCTGAGCGTCGGGTTCTATGTCAAGCCGACCATCTTTTCCGACGTGCGCACAGGCATGCGCATTGCCCAGGAAGAGGTTTTTGGGCCAGTTCTGTGCATCATCCCCTACGACACAGTCGAGGAGGCCGTCACTATCGCCAACGATACGGTCTACGGCCTGGGCGCCCATGTGCAGGGCGCGGATATGGGCGCCGTCAGGGACGTCGCCTCGCGGATCCGCGCCGGTCAGGTTCATCTCAACTACCCGGCCTGGGATCCGCACGCCCCGTTTGGCGGTTTCAAACAGTCCGGAAACGGACGCGAATATGGCATCGAAGGCATGTCGGAGTATCTCGAGGTCAAATCCATCCTCGGCTATTTCTAGGCGACATTTTTGCAGGGCGCAGAGGGCGCAGCTGCCGTCTACGCCTGTAGGCTGAGCGGATCGCTAATCAGTTAGAACATGTCGATTGATGACTGAATCGGATTTGGTGACGTCTGCGTCGGTTTGACTCATCAGGTTGCGATTCTATTCGGTCGCTTTGTGGGTTACCGATCGGGCATGATCGACCGACGCGGAATCGAGCAGCGGTGGAGGCGGACCGCTCGAAGCGGACGAGCGTGGCCGCCGGGTATTCGCTGCGAGTGAGGCTCGTGCTGCGGGTTGTGGGCTTGCGGTGGTGTCTGAGATCACCGGTCTGGCCCGTTCGACGATCGGGCGTGGCATCAAAGACCTCGATGTTGCGACGGCGCGCGGGCAGGTGCGTCGACAGGGCGTTTGTCTATGCGATCGAATGGAGTGGCAGAGAACTCTGGTCTGGAGCTTCCTCGATTGTTCGAAGCTCCGCCGTGCTGGGTTCAATTTGTGACTATTTTGACCAGGACTAACCTCCCACGCTCTCTTGATGTCCTTCGAGGCACGCCGAAATCGCCCGCAGCTGGAATTCCAGTGCGGGACCCTCCGCCGGGAACCGGCCGTCCATCGCGGAGGTGCCGACGGTAAATCCCGCTGCGCCACTGTTGCGAATGGTGTTGATCTGATCCGGCCGGTCCACCGATCCCGCGACGATAACGGGCTTGGGCACGGCCCGGCACACAGCGTCGATCAGAGACGGCGCATTGCCTGCCGAACGGTAGGCGAGAAGGTCGAGACCGGCGACACCGGGATGGCTGGCGAGCGCGACGGCGCTTTTGACGATCTCGGCCTGCGATCCTTCCAAAATGCTCGGGTGGCCGACGATGCGACCTGGAAACGGATAGTAGCGGATGGGCGTCCCTTCCAGCAGCGGCAGCACGTCGTCGGCATGGGTGCCACCGAGAAGATAGTCGACGCCGAGGTCGATCGCCGCCTTGACCGAGCGGATCTCGCTGTCGCGGTCGAGCGATACGACTTCGAGATAGGTGCTGGCTCCGCCCTCGCGGATCTGGCGGGCGAGGGCGGCGAGCGGCAGGCCGATGTCCTTGAAGCCGATGTGGCGGATTCCGGCCCCGAGCGCCGTTTCGGCGTGGACGGCGGCGTCGGTCACGGTGCGGTCGTTGCGTGTCAGCATGAAGATGAAGTCGAATTGGGTCATGGGGTGTCGGCTTTCTGGTTCGGGAGGGAAGCCTTCAGCCGAAGGGCGTAGTCGAAGGCGGTCTCCAGGCTGGAGGGGTCGGCAACGCCGGACCCCGCGATGTCGAAGGCGGTGCCGTGATCGGGGCTGGTGCGCACGAATGGCAGGCCCAGCGTGACGTTCACGCCATGGTCGAGGCCCATATATTTGACCGGGATGAGACCCTGGTCGTGATACTGGGCGACCACGATGTCGAACCGGCCCTTGCGGGCCTGCATGAACACGGTGTCGCCTGGCCATGGGCCGGAGGCGTCGATGCCTTCGGCACGGGCCGCCTCGATCGCCGGCCGGATGATGCGGATTTCCTCGTCTCCGAAGAGACCGCCTTCGCCGGCATGCGGATTGAGGCCGGCTACGGCGACGCGCGGATGGGAGATGCCGAGCGCCTTCGCACCGGCATCGGCCAACCGGATGGCATCCATCTGCGCCGCGAAATCGCCTTTGCGGATCGCCTCGGACAGCGAACAATGGATGGTGACGAGGACCGTGCGAATGTCCTCGTTCGCCAGCATCATGGCGACCTTGGGAGCCCCGCCATGATCGGCCAGGATTTCGGTGTGGCCGGGATAGTGCAAACCGGCTGATGCGAGGGCCTCCTTGTGAATCGGCGCCGTTACGATGCCGCCCACCCAACCGTCCCGCGCCAGTCCGATCGCGACAACGATGGCGTCGAACGCCGCGCGTCCACTGACGGCCGAAACCTGCCTGACCGGTGGCAGGGCGGAAAGCTGCGAGGAGCAAAGCACGTTGAGGGTTCCGTCATCGAGCACGGTCTCATCGACGGAGGCGATCGGCCGGATCCGCACATCAGAATTGAGTGCGCAAAGGGCGTGGGTCATCACCAGCGGATCACCGACGACGATCCAGTGTCGCTTGTCCGGTCGACGGAGATACATTTTTGCGATGATCTCGGGGCCGATGCCGGAGGGATCACCCATGGTCACGGCGAGAGGAGCGTCATGGGCGGTCATCGATCAGAGCCTTTCGTGAAAGCGGTTTGCCAGCAGGTCGCGGGCGGCATCAAGGAGTGCAGAGGGTGAGCCGAAGCCTCCCGCCTTCATGGCGATGGTGAGCGGCTCTCCATCCGCCCGTTCGGCGCGGCCAACCGGAAAGCCGGGCTCCAACTCGCGGGTGAGAAGGAACCGGTTGATGCCGAGGCGGTCGAGGATCGCCGCCATCGTCTCGCCGCCGGTGGCGATCACCGCGTCATAGTCGCGCCGGGCGACCGCTGCGGCTGCTTGTCCGGCGAGGTTCGTCATCACCGCGCTGGCATTCTCCTGCCGTTGCAGCGGTGCCCGAAGACAAATCACACGGGCGTCGCCGGGAGCGTCGGCAAGGTCGCCGACGACGGGAACGCCTCGTACACACAAGGTCTCGCATTGGACGCGCGTCACCGGATTGGCGCTTCCTGCGACGATCACCACCCGCCTGGCGGTTTGGTCGGTTACCGGGCGTCCATCCGGCACGGCAGGGACCAGCAATGCCAGCGCGATGGCGAGACCAGGAGAGCCCACCCAAAGAACAGTCTCAGGATCGGGGATGCTGGCGACCTGTCGGTTCAGTATGTCCTGGCTGTCGGCGTCGAGGATCAGAATGGACGCGTTCGTCGCCGCATCGCCGGAATTTTCTGGGGCGATAACGATCGGTCTTCCCAGGGACGGGTCGACCAGATCGGCAATGTCCGAGGTGCCTGCGGGATGGACTGGATCACGGCCGTAGACGCTTTGACTCACGGGAATGCCGTTCACCGTCTGGATCCCGCCGACGGTGAGCCGCCCCGCTGCTGGAAAGGCTGGAGCGATGACAAGCCTGCTCCGGCCGCTGGCGCGAAAGGCGGCGGCGACTTCCACGCGGATATGGCCGCGTAGGGTCGAATCGATCGTTTTGAACAGAAGGCGGGCATGCGAGAGGGCCGACACGGCGTCGGCGATAGCCCTTGTCGCCTGCCAGATGTCGGAGGCGCGGCTGTTGGTATCGATAGAAGTGATAGCTCCATTCTCCGCGCCGTCGACCTGTCGCTTGATCACAGGTGCATAGCCTCTCGCGAGAAAGGCCGCCGCGCCGTCGGTAGCGCTGGTCAGGTCGTCGGCGATTATCCCGACCAGGAGAGATGTGTTCCGTTTCATGTCGGTGATAATAGCAGAACGATCGGCAACGATTATCCATATGATCTGACGATTAGCAGTGATAAATAATCACCAATGAAACGATCTGAAGTACCTTCTTTGGACGATCTGCGTGCCTTCCAAACAGTGGCGCGTCTGGGATCTGTTCGTGCTGCGGCCGCCGAACTCGCTCTGACGCATGGTGCAGTCAGCCGCCGCGTCTCCAAGCTTTCCGCCGATCTTGGTCTGCGTTTGCTCGAAGCGGACGGGCGAGGGGTGCGTCTGACCTCCGATGGCGCGAAGCTGGCAGAGGCAACCGGCAAGGCGTTCCATTTAATCACTGATGCCTTGGCAGAAATCAGAACCAGCTCGACGCCGATTCCGATCATCCTGTCCTGCGAGCGCTCGCTGGCGATGCGCTGGCTGATCCCGCGTCTGTCTGGGTTTCAGGATCGATATCCGGATGTCGAGGTGCATCTGTCGACCGGCGGCGGAGGGCTCGACTTCGCGCGTGACCGGGTGACGCTTGCGATCCGCCGACTCGATTTTCTGGTCGACCCGGAATGGACCATCATCAGGCTGATGCCCGAGCGCGTCGGTCCGGTCATGCTGCCATCCCTGCGCAAACGGTTCGAGAGTGGCGACTATGTGGCGCTCGGATCACGGACGCGACCGGATGCCTGGGAAGCGTGGCTCGACGCGCACATGGATGCGCCGCGTCCTCGAACGACCCGATTGCTGGATCACCATTTCCTGATGACAGAAGCGGCCCTGGGTGGTCTTGGCGTTGCTCTTGCCCCCCAGGCGATTGCCACGGATGACGTCGCGAATGGGCGATTGGAAGCACCACTCGGCTTTGATCGCGACGGGACGGACTACGGCCTGATCCATCCGAAGTCGATCATTGTTTCAACCGGCCTCTCCGCATTGCGCGATTGGCTGACCGCAGAGTCCGAGAGATCGTTCAAGCGGCAGGTGCTTGAGAACAGCTAAACCAGGAAAATAGGTCGCCTTTGCGCACGTATCGGCTCAGGCGGGGCGAAAGAGACAGCACTGCCAAAGGGCGTGCTGGTTTGGCGGTCGACCTGAGGGCCTTCTGCTGAATGACCATGCATTGCGGCACATTCTGCCAAACGCCTGCGATTATGCTCGGGCAATAGGGCAGATTGACAGGAACCAGGGACATGGATCGCTTCCGGCCGAAATACGTGACTTTTGATTGCCACGGCACGCTCATCAATTTCCAGATGGCGGACGCCGCCAGGGATTTGTTCGGTCATCTTCTGGATGGGCCGCGCATGGACGAATTCATCAAAAACTTCCAGGGCTACCGCCTCGACGAGGTGCTGCAGGACTGGAAGCCTTATGCAGATGTCGTTCACAACGCACTGGAACGCACCTGCCGCCGCAACAGCGTCGCATTCCGTGCCGAAGACGCCGAAACGATCTACAACCGCATCCCCACCTGGGGGCCGCATCCGGACGTGCCCGAGGGATTGGCCAAACTGGCCAAGGAAATTCCGTTGGTCACCCTGACGAACTCCATGGTGGCCCAGATTCCGTCGAACGTGGCAAAGCTCGGTGCGCCGTTTCATGCCATCTTGACCGCTGAAGAGGCGGGTGCCTACAAGCCGCACTTCAAGGCGTTCGAGTACATGTTCGACACGCTGGGTTGCGGCCCGGAGGACATCACGCATGTGTCCTCGTCTTTCCGCCACGACCTGATGTCCGCCTATGATCTGGGGATCAAGAGCAAGGTCTGGGTCAACCGCGGCCACGAGCCGGCCAATCCCTTTTACGAGTATACGGAAATCCGTGACGTGACGCAGCTACCGGGCGTTTTCGGACTCTGAGGGCGAGGATAGGCCGGAGACCCGCAGAGCACTGCGCCCATTTTGCGAGGGCGGCCAGCGGCGCCGTCTGAAATACCGCGAGAAATAGACCTGCGGGGCGTCATCGCTGGAGCGCTCCATCTGTCGAAGCATGAAGAACAACCGTCTCAACAGGCGAGGATCTTTCGAATTGGGTGCTTATGGTGATCTGGTCCCCGATGAAGAAGCTGGTCAGCTCAATGGCTCTATGACGGCAGGATGCGACCATCTGCCTAACGCGGCAGCTTCAACCGAAGCCTATTTTCGCGCTGCCGCTGCAAGCCTGGCGATGCGGCCGGGCGCTTCCGAACCGGACATGTCGGCGGCACTACTGAAGCGCCACTACGGATTGACGGGATCGATCGCGACATTGTCCTCCGAGGTTGAGCGCACCGTTGAGGTCAACCTGCCGGATGGCCGCCGGTTGATCCTGAAGACGTCGGCAACAGCGGAGGCGGTCGACAGCTTTCGTTTTCAAACCGCCGCCATGGCCGGATTGCAAGGGTTCACGGGCTTCGTTGCACCCGAAGTGCTCCGCACGACCAGCGGCGCATTGATGTTTGAGCAAGAGGGGACATGCGGGTACTTGCAGACCCGGATCGAGGGCATTCCGCTGCACCAGGCGACACCAACTCCCGACCTGCTTTTTCGAACCGGCAGTGCTCTCGCCCGGCTAGACCTGGCTCTTGAGCTGGTCAGTGTGCCGGCGGCTCGCCGTCCCGTTCTTTGGCATGTCGGTTGCTGGTCGAGGTTGATGGAACTGGAGCATTACCTGCCATCCGGGAGCATTGCCAATAGCGTACGCGTCGCGATGGCGGAGTATGCGGAGTTCGTTGAGCCGCAACTCTCTGATGTGGCGTGGCAGGTAACGCATAATGATCCCAGCCCATTCAACATGATGGTGACCGGCCAGGGAATGGGTTTCATCGATTTCGGCGACGGCTGCTGGAGCCCCAGGATCCAGGACCTGGCGATCGCAGCAAGTCACGTCGTAGGGGATTCGACACTTCCTTTGGGTGGAGCCGAGCATCTGATTGCCGGCTATGCCTCTGTCATTGCACTTTCGGCACTGGAAGCAAAACTGCTCGTCGGACTGATGCGGGCGCGACAAAGCGCATTGATCCTGGTCAACTACTGGCGGTCCCACCTTTTTCCGGCCGATGCCCAGTACATCAAAAAGAATGTCGCGCGTGCCGAGCACGGACTGTCCATCCTGGCGCCTCTTGGTGTCGCATCGGGCGAGGCGGCCGTCCTGGCGGCAATGTCGTCGTTTCAGCCCTAACGCATTTCGGTTTGCCTCGACCGGCACGCTAACCCAAAGACGAACCGCGAAATGATCAAGGTAACTCTTTCAGATAGGCAGCAGCACATGTCCACAGATCTCATGCCTAATCGCTACAGGCCCGGCGAATCCGACCTTCCGAGGCGCGAGTCCGAGCTAATTGCTCGCCGTGACGAAGTACTTGGGGCCTCCTATCGGCTCCAGTACCGCCGGCCTGTGCACTTCGTTCGCGGCGAAGGCATGTGGCTCTACGACCCTGACGGGCATGCCTATCTTGATTTCTACAACAACGTGCCGTCGCTCGGCCATTGCCACCCTGAAGTAAACGCCACAATGGCTGAGCAGGCGGGCCGGATAAGCGCCAACACGCGCTATCTCGAGCCAAAACTTGTCGACTATGCCGAGCGACTGGTCGACACTTTCCCAAGCGAGCTCGACCGGGTGGTTTTTACCTGCACGGGAAGTGAATCCAACGATCTGGCCCTGCGTATCGCGCGATTTGCGAGCGGCAATGAAGGCGTGATCGTCTCGAGCTACGCCTATCACGGCACCAGCGCGGCTGTCGCCGCGGTTTCCCCGAACCTGGGCGACGCCGTCAAGCTCAGCCCATTCGTGCGCATGGTTTCCCTGCCGGGGCCGGAGGGTGTGCCGGAAGCCCAGGCTGCGGACTTTTTTGAGGCGCAAGTACGCGCGGCCATCGTAGATCTGAACCGTCGTGGCATCGGCGTTGCGGCCCTGCTCATCGACAGTATTTTTTCCAGCGATGGCGTATGGGTCGATCCCCCCGGCTTCATCGCCGGCGGAGTTGCGGCGGTGCGGGAGGCAGGTGGTCTCGTCATCGCCGACGAGGTTCAGCCGGGTTTTGGGCGAACCGGCGCTCATATGTGGGGCTTTGAACGGCACGGGATCGTTCCCGATCTCGCTACCCTCGGCAAGCCGATGGGCAACGGATTTCCAATTGGCGCGGTCGTTGGTCGCAAAGCACCGATGGAGCAATTTGGCGCAACCGCTCGCTACTCCAACACGTTCGCCGGAAATACGGTTGGCATAGCGACCGCCGACGCCGTGCTGGCGATCCTGCAGCGCGACCAGATCCCCCAGAAAGCGCTTGCCATGAGCCAGCGCCTCCGAGCCGGGCTGGAGAAAATCGCACAGCAGCCATATGGAGTTCGCGCTATCCGAAACGCCGGTCTGTTCTTTGGCATCGACATCGGGCGTGAGGGTGCCCCGGCGGCAAGCCGGCGGGCAATGGCGCTGGATGTCGTGAACGCACTGCGCGACGACGGCGTCCTTGTCAGCACGACAGGGGCCAACGAGGATTCGCTCAAAGTGCGCCCGCCGCTCGTTTGCCAGGCCGAGCATGTCGACATCTTCCTTGCAGCCATGGAGCGGGCGCTCATCAAGATCGCAGGCTAGACCGCATGCCTGCGACCAGGTGGCCAGGTCCTGGTTGCCAGCTGCGGTAACCGACCGGGATCGTCACGCCATAGATCGGCGAGGCTTCCGCGTTCTTAGCTCGAACGCTGTCGATCTCAACGCAGCCGATAGCGAAAGCGATCGACACGGCGATGACGGCTGCAATTGCAAGATTGCGTCTCATGCGCTCGCTCCGTCCGCGTTCAGAACTTGTCGACATCGATGATGGCCGTGGCGAAGGCATCAGGCGCCTCCTGCGGCAGGTCATGCCCGATGCCGCCGGTGATCAGCCGATGCTCGTACTTGCCGGAGAATTTCTTCGCATAGGCGTCGGGATCGGGATGTGGCGCACCATTCGCGTCGCCCTCCAGCGTGATCGTTGGCACGTCGATCTCCGGGCGCTTGGCAAGCTTTTCCTCCAGTTCGTCATAGCGGCGCTCGCCTTCAGCAAGGCCGAGCCGCCAACGGTAGTTGTGGACGACGATGTCGACGTGGTCGGGGTTTTTGAACGCAGCGGCGCTTCTGGCGAAGGTCGCATCGTCGAAGTTCCAGCGCGGCGAGGCGAGCCGCCAGATCAGTTTGGCGAAGTCGTCCGTGTATTGCGCATAGCCGGCACGGCCACGATCGGTCGCGAAATAGAACTGATACCACCATTGCAGTTCGGCCTGTGGCGGTAGCGGCGCCTTGTTGGCCGCCTGGCTGCCGATTAGATAGCCGCTGACCGAAACCATGGCCTTGCAGCGCTCCGGCCAGAGCGCGGCAAGGATATTTGCCGTCCTCGCGCCCCAGTCGTAGCCGGCGACGATCGCTTTTTCGACGCCCAGGGCATCCATCAGGTCGATGATATCGACCGCCAGCGCAGCCTGCTGGCCGTTGCGAAGAGTGGCATCCGACAGGAACCGCGTCGTGCCGTAGCCGCGCAGATAGGGCATGATGACCCGATAGCCGGCTCCTGCAAGCAGCGGCGCGACATCGACATAGCTGTAGATGTCGTAGGGCCAGCCGTGCAGCAGTATGACGGGTGGCCCATCCGCCGGGCCGTCCTCGGCATACCCGACGGTGAGCAGACCAGCCTCGATCTGCTTCAGCGATGCGAATGAGTTTCGCGATCGTGTCCCGCCGGCTAATGTCGTCTGCGTCCCGCCCTGAGCAGTGGAGGTTCGGACCGCTCCTAACTGAGCCAACGCCACGGTCGCGGCCGCGATGCCGAACAGGCGTCGGCGATGATGGTCGACGACTTCCGGAATTTTGATTGCGTTCATGGGACTACTACCTTTGTTCATGTTTCCAGGGCAGTCGCGGCAGTGCCGAAACCGAGGGACTAGATCAGGTTAATTTCGACTTCGATGTTGCCGCGCGTGGCCTTCGAGTAGGGACAGGTCTGATGAGCAGCATCGACAACGGCCCGGGCGTCGTTGCGATCCATCCCTGGCAGGCTCACATTGAGCCGGGCGCTGAGAAAGAAGGCGCCGTCGCCGCTGTTGAGATCAACCTCCGCATCGATCGAAAGGTCTGCTGGCAGCACGACGTTCATTTTGCGCGCGGCGATCGCCATCGCGCCCTCGAAACATGCCGACCAACCGGCAGCAAAAGGCTGTTCGGGATTGGTGCCGCTGCCCGCGCCGCCGGGCGTCGAGAGCCTGATGTCCAGCCTGCCGTCGGAACTGCGTGAGCCGCCCTCCCGGCCGCCCGTTGTGTGCACCTTCGCTGTGTAGAGTCGTTTTGCTTGGGTAGTCATGGCATGCATCCTGTATGACATCGGATCTTCGATCAGCGCAGCGATCTGAAAGCTGCACGGACCTCCTGCGTGAAGATTTCCGGCTGTTCCCAGGCAGCGAAATGCCCGCCGGCCTTGGCCTCATGGAAATAGATGAGGTTGTGGTAGCAGCGCTCGGCCCAGCTTCGCGGCGCGCAGTAGATTTCGCCGGGGAATACCGTCACGGCGACCGGAAGATCGGCAATGTCCACGGCATTGAAATTGTTGGAGTGGTCTTCCCAGTAGATCTGCGCCGCGGAGGTTCCGGATTCAGTGAGCCAGTAGAGCGAGATGTCGTCGAGCATCTCGTCCTTGGTCAGAACCCGCTCGGGGGTCGCCACCGCTATAGGTCCACTGCGCGAACTTTTCGTAGATCCAGGCGGCAAGACCCACAGGTGAATCCACCAGGGAGTAGCCGATGGTCTGTGGCCGCGTCACCATCATGGCGGCATAGCCGGAACTGTCCTTGTAGAAGGTGTCGAGCGCATCGAATGCCGCACTTTCCTTCTCGGTCAGTCCGCTCGGCGTCGGCCCGCCGGCCGCCAGCACCGATGCAATTTCCGGCGGCACGGTCCCCGGCATGTTGACGTGTATGCCAATGAGCCCAGGCACCTTCTGCAGCGCCATGCGATGGGAGATGACCGAACCGCAGTCGCCACCCTGCGAGACGTAGCGGTCGTAACCCAGCCGCCTCATCAGCACGCCCCAGGCACGGCCGATATGGTCTGAGCCCCAGCCAGCCTCCGTCGGTTTCCCGGAGAAGCCGAAGCCAGGTATCGACGGCACGACGAGATGGAATGCGTCTTCCGCCGCGCCGCCATGGGCCGTGGGATCTGTCAGCGGACCGACGACCTTCATGAATTCCAAGATCGAGCCGGGCCAGCCATGCGTCATGATCATCGGCATAGCATTCTCATGGCGGGACCGGACGTGGATGAAGTGGATAGCGAGGCCGTCGATTTCGGTGACGAACATAGGCAGAGCGTTGAGCTTCGCCTCGACCTTCCGCCAGTTGTAATCGGTCATCCAGTATCGAAGGAGATCCTGGAGCTTTGCGAGCTGCACGCCTTGGGACTGATCCGTAACTGTTTCCCGCAAGGGCCAGCGCGTCGTTGCCAGACGTCGGCGGAGATCGACGATTGCCTCCTCCGGAATGCCGGCGCGGAAGGGACGGACGGCTTCACTATCGACGCTCGCGCGCGCCATTGCTGGAAGCAGGCTCAAGGCGCCTGTGGCCGCTGATGCGGCAAGCAGGCTTCGTCGCGTGAGCGATGGCGATGATGCGGGCATGGTCGTTTTCCTTGGGTCCGTCGGCAGAGAGGTTCTTGCTGCTTTCGACACATAGAAGGAGATCGCCCGAAGCGCCCGTTATGCATTATGATGCAACGTTAGCGCTCGTCGGCGAATGCAGGCTTGCAGCGAAGCCCCCACTTTTGTTGTTCTCATAGGTGAGTGGTCGCCTGCATGAGCAGGCTGCGAAGGGAGTGTCATGACAGGGCCTGCAGCCGACACGATATCATTTGGTCCCTTTACGCTTGCCGTCCGCGAACGGCTGCTCTTGCGGCAAGGCACCACCGTCGATCTGGGCGGGCGCGCTTTCGATATCCTGGCTACTTTGGCTGCCCGCTCCAACGAGGGTGATCAGCAAGAGGGATTTATTGGCGAACGTCTGGCCCGACGTCACCGTCGAGGAGGGTAGTCTGCGGTTTCATATGGCCAATCTCAGAAAGGCGTTGGGCGACGGCAAGGACGGCGCGCGCTACATCGCTACCTTGAAGGGCCGGGGCTATTGCTTCGTGGCGCCGGTCTCGCGATCGGGTGGTCGCAACGATGCGCGAAGCGAGGCTGCCGCCAGCTACCCGCAGGCCAACCTCCCGAGCCGACTAGCTCGCATGGTTGGGCGAACCGACGACACGGCCGCGCTTTCCGCGGAGCTGGCGGCCGCGCGCTTCGTCACGATCGTCGGCACGGGTGGGGTCGGCAAGACCACCGTTGCAGTGGCGGCCGGGCATCACGTCGTCGATGCGTTTGCCGGCGCTGTGCATTTCGTCGATCTTGGCGCGCTGAATGATCCCAACCTGGTTGCGCCGACTGTAGCCTCGATGCTGGGCTTGTCGCTTCAGTCTGACGACGCCACGTCCGCTCTCATCACATACCTGGCTGACAAGAGAATCCTCCTGATCCTGGATACCTGCGAGCATGTCATAGACGCGGCGGCAGACCTGGCCGCCCGTATCTTCGCTTCCGCGCCGCAGGCCCACATCCTGGCGACGAGCCGGGAGGCTCTCCAGGTCGAAGGCGAGCACGTCTACAAGCTGGCGCCGCTTGCTTACCCGCCGGACGATCTGGAACCCACCGCGGCAGTCGCGCAGGCGTTCCCTGCGACCGAGCTGTTCTTGGAGCGCGCAGCAGCGAGCGGTGCTCGTCTTGACCTCGACGATTCGGATGCGGGGGTCGTGGCGCACATCTGCCGGAAGCTTGATGGCGTACCACTTGCCATCGAACTGGCAGCAGGACGGGTTGCGAGCTACGGCCTGCAGAAGACCGCGATGCTTCTCGACGAACGCCTGGCCCTCATGTGGCCGGGGCAGCGCAGCGCACCGCCGCGCCAGAAGACACTTCAGGCTACTCTGGACTGGAGCTTCGGGCTTCTGTCCGAATTCGAGCGCCTGGTGCTTCGCCGGCTTGCCGTTTTCGTCGGTCTTTTTTCGATCGATGCCGCGCTGACAATAGTAACGAGCCCGACCGTGGACGATGCGCTCGTATTCAGCGCCATCGATAGCCTCGTGGCGAAGTCGATGGTCGCGGCGAGGCCAGCCGGTGCAACGATGCGCTATCGACTGCTCGATACGACGCGGGCTTACGCCCTTCAGTTCGAGGTCCAGGATGCGGAACTCACGGAACTGGCCGCCCGGCACGCGACCTACTGTCTGCGATGGCTGGAGGACACGGGGAATGAGTGGCCTACGTTGTCGAGCGCGTCGCAACGATCACTGCACCTCGCGGGCCTTGCCAATGTGCGTGGGGCTCTGGATTGGTGTTTCGGATCCAACGGGGATGCCAGGCTCGGCATTCGTCTTGCCGCCGCCGCTGCTCCGCTTTTCCTGTCGATGTCCTTGCTCACCGAGTGCCATCGCTGGAGCTCCCGGGCAATTTTCGCTCTCGACGACTCCATGCGCAGCGGACGCGAGGAGATGCACCTTCAGCCGGCCCTTGGAGTTTCCCTGATGTTCACGCACGGGGGAAGGGACGCAGCGCGCGTGGCGCTGAACAGAAGCTTCTCCATTGCCGAGCAGCGCAGCGATGCGCTCGACCAGATTCAGGTTCTCGGGCCGCTGCAGATGTTCCATTTGCGTACGGGAGATTTCAGGACCGCGCTCCGCTACGCGGAGCGTTGCACCGTCATTGCCGACGCGCTGGAAGACTCCGTCTCCACGACATTGGCGCATTCGTTGATGGGAATATCGCTTCACCTCAATGGAGAACTAGCTCGCGCCCAGACCTCGCTTGCGGCAGCATTGCGATACGGGCCGCGTTCCGGTCGGACCACGACCAACTATCTCGGCTTCGACGGGAGAATCCTGGCCGGCGCGATCCTGGCAAGAACGCTTTGGCTGCAAGGCCATCCGGATCGGGCGGTGGAACGCGCGCTGCTGACGATCAAGGACGCCGAGATCCTGAACCATCCGCTGACGCTTTCGATCGCTCTTGTCTGGGCCGTTTCCGTGTTCCTTTGGGTCGGCGATCTCGACCGCGCGGACGAGCATATAGACCGTCTCTGCTTGCGTGCGGAACCCCACTCGCTCGGACCGTATCTGGCGCTAGGACGAGGCCTCAAGGGAGAACTGGCCATTCGTCGAGGCGATGCGGAAAAGGGAATCGAGAGCCTGCAAGGCAGTCTCGCGGAGCTCCACGCAGCACCCTACGAACTGCTCACCACTCCGCTCAACGTCGCGCTCGTTCAAGGCCTTGCCGCCACGGGCCGGCTCGCGGAGGCCCTCGCACTGCTCGACGACACGATCCTGTCGGTCGAGGCAAACGGAGATCTCTGCTATATGCCGGAGTTGCTGCGCGTGAAGGGCTGCCTTGTTTTGGCGTCAGTGCAGTCTGGCGACGAGACTGAAACCTACTTCAGCCGGTCACTCGAAATGAGCCAGGGTTGGGGCGCGTGGGGGTGGGAGCTGCGCGCCGCGGTCGACCTGGCTACCCTTCTGATCGATCGCAGACAACACGAAACCGCCCGGGCGCATCTCCAGCCGCGGTTCGAGCGCTTCGTTGAGGGTTTGGATACTGCTGATCTGAAGTCAGCTGCACGTCTGCTCGCGACGCACAGTTAGTCTGGCTCGGCAATCGCGACGGACCTCATCGAGCGGAATGGTGGCCCTACCATTATATTGTGTCATGAGCAGAAAAGCGGTGTGAAGTGACATTGATGGTTACGCTTTGAAAAAAGAATGAAATGAGTCACATATCATAGAGGCCGGCAGTGTCCGTCCAATCTCGTGGTTTAAAATCTGTGTGTAAATGATTGAAAAATATAGAAAATTCGCCATAGCGCCCATGATGGACTGGACGGACCGGCATTGCCGGTTCCTGCATCGCCAGTTGACGCGCCGGGCCTTGCTCTACACCGAGATGGTCGTCGCCGACGCGGTCATCCATGGCGAGCGCGAGCGCTTGCTCGGCTTCGATGGTACGGAACATCCGGTCGCGTTGCAGCTCGGCGGCTCCGATCCGCAGAAGCTTGCCGAGGCGGCCCGCATCGGCGAAGTCTTCGGCTATGACGAGATCAACCTCAATGTCGGCTGCCCGTCCGATCGCGTCCAGTCGGGTACGTTCGGCGCCTGCCTGATGAAAGCACCGGTTCTGGTCGCCGATTGCGTCGCGGCGATGAAGGCTTCTGTCAGCATTCCGGTTACCGTCAAATGCCGCATCGGCGTCGACGAGCAGGATCCCGAGCCGGCGCTCGATACGTTGGCGGACGGGGTTTTCGCGGCCGGCGCCGACGCGCTGTGGGTGCATGCCCGCAAGGCGTGGCTGGAAGGGCTGAGCCCGAAGGAAAACCGCGACATCCCGCCGCTCGACTACAACAGGGTGTATCGGCTGAAGGCCAAAAATCCAAACAAATTCATCGGCATCAACGGCGGCATTCAATCCCTTGAAGAGGCGCTTGACCACATTGATCATGTCGACGGCGCCATGCTCGGCCGCGCCGCCTATCATACGCCGGGCATTCTGGCAGGCGTCGATGCGGCGTTTTACGGCGACAGGTCCAAAACGTTCGATTTTGCCGCGCTGATCGATGCGATGGCGGATTATGCGGCACGCCATATCGAGCGGGGCGGGCGGCTTGGCCATGTCACCCGTCACATGGTCGGCCTGTTCCACGGCCTGCCTGGCGCGCGCCGCTACCGGCAGATCCTTTCGACCGATGCGACAAGGCCCGGCGCCGGACCGGATGTGCTGAAGGCGGCTTTCGCTGCAGTCGATTTTAGCGGGACGGACGCCGAAGCAGCCTGACTGTCCAGTCGCGCAAGATCATGTGGAGGGCGTCGCGTTGAAGGTACGCCAAACAACGCTGAGCGAGAACAAATGACGATTCTGTTGGGCGTTCGTTTCGAAAGACTGCCCAAGGTCGCTCGCAATCAACTGTAGCGGCCACCTGAACGGGCAAGTAGCGCCAGAAACGGACATTAGCGAAAGCGATTCCAGGGCAGCTTTGGAAGAGCGGACATTGGACGTCCTCATGTCCATTCATCAGCTTCGGCTCCGAGAATACCCATGTGCGATCTAAAATTTGCGTGCGGGGTGATAGAGGCGGACCCAGCAACTCCAGCCATGTGTATTCGAAATACAGGTTGGCAATCTTTCCGTCGCAGCCAACGAACTGGATATCGACCGATCCACCCGCCCCGGGCGAGGGCCCAAGTCCACGCGGGAGCAAGCGAGAGGACACGAGTCCGACCGTGCACTGCCGGAGGTTCCTCGTTAGCTCGGGAATGCCTGTTGTGCTATCGTCCTAAAGTCTCTCGGGCCGCCGAGGGTCTCGCATGATCTTCCCGTTCGAGGGAGAGAGCATCTGTGACGGAATTTGCAACGAAACTGAAGTTGGCCGCCAAGCTTGCCGCGAAAGGCAGCGTTTCGCGTCGCGACTTTGTTCAGCTGGCGTTCGCCGCCGGCCTTACCGCCACGGCCGCCAATGCGATGTTCGTCCAGGCGGTGCGCGCCGAGCCCAAGAAGGGCGGCACCTTGAAGATCGGAATCGGCGATGCCGCCGCCACCGATTCACTGGACCCGGGTAGTACCAGCGTCAACCCGTTCACCGGCACCGCGCTATTCGGAACCTTGTCGAATGGCCTAACCGAGATCGATTCCAAGGGCAACGTGGTCCCCGACCTCGCCGAGAGCTTTGAGCCGTCAGACGGCGCCAAGAAGTGGGTGTTCAAACTGAGGAAAGAAGCCACCTTTCACAATGGCAAGACGGTTACCGCCGACGATGTCGTGGCCTCTGTCAGGCACCATAACGTCAAGGGCACGAAATCGGTGATGAAATCGCTCTTGGCTTCGGTCAAGAATGTCGTCGCCGACGGTGCCGAGACGGTGGTGTTCGAACTCGACGGCGGCAATGCCGACTTCCCCTACATCATGTCGGACATCCCGGTCATGCCGGCGAAAGAGGGCGGCGTCGACTGGGAGTCGGGCATCCGCACCGGCCCCTACATGCTCGAGAAATTCGAGCCCGGCGTCATCGCCACCTTCAACAAGAACCCGAGCTACTTCAAACCCGACAAGGGCTGGTTCGACCGTGTCGAATGCCTGGCGATCAACGATGTGAAGGCGCGCACCAACGCGCTCAACACCGGCGAGGTCCACTACATGGATCGCTGCGATCTGAAGACGCTCGACATCCTGAGGCAGAACCCCGATCTCGTGATCTCGGAGACGACGGGCTACGGCCACTACGTTTATGTCATGAACGTCCAGAAGGCGCCCTTCGACAATCCCGATGTGCGCAATGCGATCAAGTACTCGCTCAATCGCGACGAGATCGTGCGGAAGGTGTTTCTCGGCCACGGCGCCGTCGGCAACGACAATCCGGTCGCACCGACCGTCAAGTTCGCGATCGATCCGCAGCCGAAGCATGTCTACGACCCCGATATAGTCAAGAGCCTTCTCAAGAAGGCGGGGGCCGAGAACACCCAGTTCGACCTGTCGGTCGCGGATGCCGGGTTCACGGGTGCGACCGACTCGGCTCTCCTGTGGCAGGAGCATGCCCGGGCGGCCGGGCTCAACCTGAATGTGATCAGGGAGCCCAATGAAGGCTACTGGGACAATGTCTGGTTCAAGAAGCCGTTCTACGCCTCTTACTGGGCCGGCCGGCCGACGTGCGACTGGATGTTCACCATCGCCTATGCGGCGGAAGCGGTGTGGAACGAAACGTCTTGGAAAAATCCGCGCTTTAATGAGCTGCTCGTCGCCGCCCGCTCGGAGACCGACGATACCAAGCGTGCCGGCATGTATGCCGAAATGCAGCAATTGCTGCATGACGACGGCGGGCTCATTAATGTCGTCTTCAACTCCTATGTCGATGCCCACACCAAGGCTCTCGCCCATGGCGAGGTGGCGTCGAACTGGCCGATGGACGGGCTTAAGATCGCCGAACGCTGGTGGTTCGCCTAGGCCGTCTACTCATAAACTGGGATGGCGGACTGGACGCGTCTAATGTCTCCTTGCCCCCACCAGCGGCTCCCGAGCGGACATCGCAGCAGGTCCGCGTTGGACCACAAGCGGAAATCCCGGGCGCGCGTCCAGGGTCGATCAATTGCCTCTGATTTTGGACAGTGCGTCCTTTGCGTGAATGCCAATTAGAGCTTCATTCTGGAGTGCCACGAGCGCAGGTATCGCAGCTCGTGCCGGAGGCCCGATCTTTCCCAGCGCCTCGATGGCATCCCGGCGGAGATATTCAACCTTAAGCGCTTCAACCAGAGCCGGAACGGCTTGTGCTGCCGCTGGTCCAAACCAGCCCAGTCGCTCTGCCGCATATTGCTGGGAAAAGGGATTGCCGGTCTCAAGCTCTGTTTCCAGGCTCGTAACGGTGATGGCCAGCGGCAGCGCAGCGATACGGAGACCATCATACAGGCGCTCCCGCACGCCTGCGTGTTCATAATCCCATTGGAACGAGAAGATATAGGTGTCGGGAAGATTTTCGAGCCCTTTCTGGTCTGCACCCGGTCGGAACTTCAGGAGCATTTGCCTGGCTTCTTCCCGGCGCCCGAGCTGCGCCAGCACGGAACTGAGTGGTAGAAAGAGCGCAGTTGCGTCTGGGTTTCGCCTGACGCCGTCTCCGAACACCTCCGCCGCTTGTTTCAGATCGCCCATTGCAAAAAGCGCCAATCCACGAGCGAGAACGTAGTGGCTTGGATAGGTCGGGTTGAGCCGCATGGCGGTCGCGACGAAATTCAGCGCCTCGGCAGGTTCGCCTGAGATCGTCAGCGCCCAAGCCATTGCGATGTGTGCTTCGGGGTCGTTGGGATCCAATGCAATCGCTCGACCGGCATTCCTGCGTGCATCTTTGGCCAGACCTTGATAAACGTTCCGCAATGCCTCGACCGTATAAGACAGTGACGTTGGATATTTCTTGGCCAGCTCTACGTAATCGTGAGCTCCCCACCAGAAATATGGTTCGTCCCTACCGAGTTCTTTACCCCAGAGTGAGTCAACGACGCGGAAGTAGGCCAGCGCCAGGGCGGCATAAGCTCGCCCATATTCGGGATCAAGTTCGGTTGCTTTTTTCAAGGAAGTGATGGCGGCAGCTGTGTCCTTTGCGTTGTAACGGAGATAAAGGCTCCAACCCTCTTCGAAAGCTTCCTTGGCTGCGATATTGTCCGGCTTGGCGCGGGCAATTTCCGTTTTTTCGGTGGTGGTGAGATTGACCTTCAACGCTTCGACGATCTTTGCGACAAAAATGTCCTGGACCGCAAAAATATCGGCGACGTTTCCATCGAACCTGTCCGCCCACACATGCCCGCCGGTGAGGGCATCGATGAGCTGGGCGTTGACTCGCACCTGCTCGCCGGCTCGCCGTACGCTTCCCTCGAGAACGTAACGCACGCCAAGTTCTTCGGCGACCTGGCTGATTTTTACCGGCTTGCCGCGGTAAACGAATGTCGAGTTTCGCGCGATCACGAAAAGGCCGGAAAGCTTGGAAAGGTCGGTGATCAAGTCATCGGTCATGCCGTCGGCGAAGTGCTCCTGGCCGGCGTCGCTCGAGATGTTGGTGAATGGCAATACAGCGATCGATGGCTTGTCAGGTAGCGGGAGCGCCATTCTTTCCCTGGAGGCCACCTCGACCGGCGGTCCTGAACCGTCCCCAACGACCTTCCAAAGTGCTACACCTCCGGCGATCAGGATCAGCGCCGTCGCCGCGACCGCCGGCCGGCGCCATTCGATATAGCGCTTGCGTTTTGCTGGAACTGTTCCGGATGCGGCGCGTGCCCGCGGGCCTGCCCGATACAGACGAATAGGTTTTTCGATGTTCTTGAGCTTTTGTTCACCCAAGAATTCGAACTCAAAATCCAGCTTTCTCTCGACCTGATCGAACGCCGTTCCTGAAATAAGGACGCCCCCGGGTTCGGCCAATCCTTCCAGTCTCGCTGCGACATTCACGCCGTCGCCATAGATATCCTGCCCTTCGACAATCACATCGCCAAGGTTTACGCCAATGCGGAATTCGAGTTGTTTTTCCTTCGGCAGTTCGGCGTTGCACTCCGCCATCGTCCGCTGGATTTCGACGGCGCAACCGACCGCGTCGACCACGCTGGAGAATTCTATGAGCGCGCCGTCGCCCATGAGCTTCACGATGCGCCCCTTATGAGCGGCGATCTTCGGATCGATCAGGTTCTCGCGGGTGCTCTTCAGGCGCGCGAGGGTATCCGCCTCATCGGCTTCCATAAGGCGGCTGTAGCCAACGATGTCAGCGGCAAGTATCGCCGCAAGCCTGCGCTCCATGGTAGTTTCCGGCGCTGGGCAACTGTTTCCATGATAAAAGAGTATCGCTTCGGAGCCTAGTCCTGCTCTCGTCGGCTTTGGGTCACGATTTGCCTTGAAGTTCCCAGATCGCGTGCCGCCGAGTGGCACGCCGCCGACCTACAATGCCACCAAGGCGGCGATCCATTCCTGTACGGTGTCGTTGCGCGAGCAACTCAGGGGCAAGGTCGAAGTGATCGAGCTTGCGCTGCCAGCGGTTCGCACTGAACTCACGCCCGGCCAGTCGAGGCGCGACGACTACATGCCGCTCGATGCGTTTGTCGACGAAGCGATGGCGTTGTTCAGCCGGGAGCCGACGCCGAAGGAGATCCTGGTGGAGTGCGTGGGCTTCCTGCGCTGGGCGGAGCGGGACGGCCGGTTTGATCAAGCGGTCGAGATGCTTAACGCTCACTGAGCGGCGCAGTGGCCTGACTGTTCAATCGCGCAAGATCATGCGGTCGCCGCGCACGTCGAATCCGGACAATGAGCCGATGAAGTTCATGCCGAGCAGGCTCTGGCCGAGCATGCCGGGCGCGGCGATCATGACCGGCATGTCCTTGCGCACGATCCCGCCGATCGCCAATTCGTCGGTTCTCACGACGGCGGCGCGCGCCATGCCGTTGGCGGTCGAAACCGGGATGGTGAAATTGAGAGCGGCTGGATTGAAGCCGGCCGCTTGCGCGTCCTGCGCGGTCAGCACGGTGCTGGTTGCGCCGGTATCGACCACGGCCCGGACCGGCGTGCCGTTGACCATGATTCGTGCTTCAAAATGGCCATTGCCGGCCTTGTCCAGGGTCACCGTGGCGTGGCCGTCCTCAAGGCTCAACGCCAGCGGACTGCCGGGAACAAGGCCGGCCGTTACCCGGCTGGCGAAATCCTGCAATTCATAACGATACTGGTAGCCGGCGATCAGTGCGAGCACGATGACGGCCCAGGCGCCCATGCTGCGGGCCATCGTGCCCAAGGGTCTGCCTGATCTGAGTAAGCCGGCGGCGATGAGTGCAACCAGTGCGGCAAGCCAGATCAGCCGGCTGAAATCGTAATTCTCGACGCCGAATGTGCTGCCGGCGGGATCATTGAGCATGAGCAGGACAACGCCTACCCCGATCAGGATCATCAAAACCCAGAAAACCCGGTTCATATGTGGCTCACGAGAGAGCGTCGCGTTCGCGCGCGAGGCGGGTGCGGCGGGTTTCGCGGCGCGGTCTGCGTTCAACCGTTTCCAGCCGGGCCGGCAGCTCGGCCATCACGCTGCGGCGGATTTCAGGGGTCATCTCGATCCAGGCGCCGATTTCCTCGCGCGTACGGCCGCAGCCGAAGCAGAAGCCGGTTTTCATATCGATCGAACAGACCAGGACGCATGGGGATTCGATGGCCGTCATGTTTATCTCTCAGGATTCCCAAGGAATCCCTTGTCTCGCTTCCACATGGTGTAACGGCAAGGCCAATGCAAGACCTCCGGAATGCGCCGCCGGCAGCCGCGTTCGCGTCAATGCAGGCAGTTGTGCCGGCCGAGCAAGGCGGCTATGCCGCTCACCAACCCCGGGAACGATCATCGACGACATGACCAGCGCGCTGCCCTTCGACGATTTTCGCAATCTTCTGGCGACCCTGCCGCAGGCCGACGCGGCAGCCGAAGCCCGCGTCCGTGCGCTGTTTGCCACGGCCGACAAACCCAAGGGTTCGCTCGGCCGCATCGAGGACATCGCGGCCTGGCTGGCCGCCTGGAGCGGCCGCGCGCCGCCGGCAGTGAACCGGCCTCTGGTGGCGATCTTCGCCGGCAATCACGGCGTCGCTCGCCACGGCATTTCGCCACGGCCCGTCGCTGCCACGGCGAACGCCGTCGAGCTTTGCGCGGCCGGGGGTGCGGCGATCAACCAGATCTGCATCGCCAATAATCTCGGGCTGAAAGTGTTCGATCTTGCGCTGCACATTCCAACCGCCGACATCACCGAGGAGGCGGCACTTGACGAACGCGGCTGTGCCGCCACCATGGCCTTCGGCATGGAGGCGATCGCCGGCGGCGCCGATCTGCTTTGCCTTGGCGACCTCGGCGTCGGCAATTCCACCGTCGCCGCGGCCTTGCTTGCCGCACTGTTCGGCGGCAGTGGCGCAGATTGGGTCGGATCCGGATCGGGCGCCGATGCATCGATACGGGTGCGCAAGGCGGAAGTGGTCGATGCCGCGCTAGCCTTCCACGGCACAGGTCTCAGGGACCCGCTGGAAGCGTTGCGCCGGGTTGGCGGCCGTGAGTTCGCAGCGATTGCCGGCGCCATCCTCGCCGCCCGGACGCAGAAGATCCCCGTCCTGCTCGATGGGTTGGTGGCGACAGCCGCTGCGGCGGCGCTGCATGCCGCCGACGCCACTGCGCTCGATCATTGCCTGCTTGCCAGCCTGTCGCCAGAGCCTGCGCATGCTCGGGCCGCCGAGCGGCTCGGCTTGCGCCCGCTGCTTGATCTCGGCGTCAGCCACGGCGAGGGGGCAGGGGCGGCACTTGCGGCCGGCCTGGTCAAAGCCGCTGCGCTCACCGCCTCGGGCATGGCAGCGGCGCTGCATTAAAGCGCGTCGCGTTCGACCCGCCTCATGCGACGCGCTTCAGGTTGTTGTTTTGCGGCGACATGCATTAAGCGTCTATCGCCGGCGCGCAGCAACGGCCCTGGTCGGCAGCGCCGGCAATTCCTCCATCACCCGGCTCAACGGAAAGATGGCGATCGCCTCGGTGCCTTCGCGCAGTTTGGAATGGAGTTCGAACTCGCCGCCATGCATGGCGAGCAGGCTTTGGACGATCGGCAGGCCAAGCCCGGTGCCTTGCTCAGCGCTCTTGATGGCGATGGAGCCCTGGCCGAAGGCGGACAGCACGACCGGAATCTCGTCTTCCGGAATGCCGGGCCCATTGTCTTTGACGGAGAGGTATTGGCCGCCGCCCGCCGTCCAGCCGACGCGCACGCGGATCTCGCCGCCAGTTCCGGTGAACTTGATGGCGTTCGACAAAAGATTGAGCGCGATCTGGCGCACCGCGCGTTCGTCAGCGAACAGGCGCGGCAAGGCGTTTTCGAAATCCTGGACGATGCGGATGTCCTTGTTGCGCGCCTTCAGCTCCATCATGTGACAGCAATCCTCGACGACGGAAAGCAGCATCATCGGCTCTTCGTTGAGCTGGTAGCGGCCCGCTTCGATGCGCGACAGGTCGAGGATTTCGTTGATCAGGTCGAGCAGGTGCTGGCCAGAGTCATGGACGTCGCGAGCATAGTCGCGATAGGTCGGATTGCTCATCGGTCCGAGCACTTCGTTCGCCATCACCTCGGAGAAACCGAGAATGGCGTTGAGCGGCGTCCGCAACTCATGACTCATCGAGGCCAAAAACCGCGACTTTGCCAGGTTGGCGTCCTCCGCCCGTCGGCGCGCTTCGTCCGACATCGATTTAGCCGTGTCCAATTCGGCAATCAGCGCGTCCTTTTCGGAGCGGAACGAGAGCAGCATCAAGGACGAGCGATTGAGGCGGCGCGCCACATAGGCGAAGAAGGGCAGCGAGACAATCAGCAACCCGGCCATGATCAACTCGACCGGCATCCACTGCCTGGCGCCGGCATAGGCATAGGCGGCCACCGGAACGGCGAAAGTCGCCAGCAACGCACCGCGCAACGATGACGCTGTGATCGCCGTCGCCGCCATGGCAAGCAGCAGCACCACCGCCTTGATCAACTGGAACTGGTCGACCTGGCAAGCGTCGCAACCGAGCCAGGCAAACCAGGCCCAGCCCAGGCCGCAAAGGAAATGGCCTATCAGGAAATCACGGTGCGTTTGCAGCGGGTTGAGTTCGGCAGCTTCCGTTCGGTCGACGCGCCTCGCCATGAACACGACGATGGCGTAGCAGATGAGTATAAGAAGCGCCCAGACGCCAATTGCCTTTCCGACGCCAGCGAACAGACCGGTCGCGGCGGTCGCCAGGACGAGAAGCGGAACTATGATCGCGCCGCCTATCATCGCACGGGCGTGCAGTTTCAACAGCTCGCGGTCGAAATCAGGATTTCCGGCCTGCTGCGAAAGACGGTCGCGCGTCTTGCGCACCGCGCGCGCCACATCGCTGTTGCGATGGGGTTTCCGGCGGTCCACAATAAACTTGTCCGCTGTGGTCGAACGTTGCGAGGGCATGGAGACTTCAATTTATGCGGGCAGCGCTTTCAAATTGTTAAGCTACGTTCGAATGATTAACCAACGGTTTGCCATATGAGCCGTTCGTGGTCGCGGCGGCCGGGACTGCGATACGTCCCGCCGCAGCCGCGAAGCCTTTGGCGCCGGCTGGTGGACTATGCACTGGCCGTGCTTGTCCTCGGTCTGCTTATCCTTCTGGCGGCGCGCCTTGATCGGATCGAGACGCGCAAGGCTGAGGGTGCCGCCGTCGTCAATGACGGCGATACGATCACGCTCGGTACCGAGCGCATCCGCATGCGCGGCATTGATGCGCCAGAATATTCGCAGATCTGCCGCAAGGACGGCGCCGACTATCCCTGCGGCAAGCTGGCGCGGCAGTCGCTGGTACGTCTGATATCAGGCAAACCCGTCTCCTGCACCGGCTGGCAGCGCGATCGATACCGCCGGCTGCTCGGCGATTGCAACGCCGGCGGCAAGGATTTCAACCGCGCCCAGGTCGAGGCCGGCTGGGCAGTTGCCTATGGCGATTTCGAAAACCGAGGAGGCCGCTGCCCGATCAGGCAAGGCCGGCATCTGGGCCGGCACTTTCGACGAGCCGCACGATTGGCGCGAGAGCCGCGATCACGAAGTGGTCGAAAGAAAGCACGGTCGCTTGGCTTCGATCGGCGATGGCTTACGAGAAATTTTTCGCTTCTGGTGATGGTCAATCCTATAGTGTTGCAACAGAGCGACGTGCGTCCAGTCGGACGCACAAGCCATGCGCTGAGATTTTTGGATCTTCGCGTCGTGCTTTCCGGCAATCGATTCCGGTTGTCGGGCCGGTGCGAAAGGAGGATGGGATGAAACTCTTCGACGGCGGCCGGGCGCCCAATCCACGGCGGGTTCGCGTCTTCCTCGCTGAAAAGGGGCTTGAGGTTCCGCTGGTGCCCGTCGACATGGGCGCACTGGAGCACAGAGAGCAGCCGGTCAGTTCGCGCAACCCGCTGCAGCGCCTGCCGGTGCTCGAACTCGACGACGGCACCGTCATCACCGAATCCGTCGCCATCTGCCGCTATTTCGAGGAACTGCACCCGGAACCGGCGTTGTTCGGCCGCGGCGCGCTCGGCAAGGCGCTGGTCGAGATGTGGCAAAGACGGATGGAGCTCAACTTGCTCAACTGCGTCAGCGCCGCGTTCCGCCACGTCCATCCGGCGATGAAGGAATGGGAAATTCCGCAAATCCCCGAATGGGGCGAGGCCAACAAGCTGAAAGCCGTTGAATTCCTGAAACTCCTCGACGACGAACTGGCGAACCGCGAATTCGTCGCCGGCGACGCCTATTCGATCGCCGACATCACCGGGCTGATTGCCATCGACTTCATGAAGCCGGCGCGCATCAAGGTGCCGGAAGACTGTGTCAACGTGCTGCGCTGGCATCAGGCGATCTCCAGCCGGCCGAGCGCCTCGGCCTGAGGATGAGCCCCAGGCATGATCGAGACCTGGAAAACTTCGCGGCGAGGGTGCGCGCCTGCCGAATCTGCGTCGAAAACCCGGTCGGCCAGCCGCTGCCGCATGAGCCGCGCCCTGTGCTCAGGCCGTCGTCGAGCGCCCGTATCCTGATTGCCAGCCAGGCACCGGGCACCAAGGTGCATATGTCAGGCACGCCGTTCACCGACGCCTCCGGCGATCGGTTGCGGGACTGGCTGGGCGTCAGCAGCGAAGAATTCTACGACACGACAAAATTCGCCATCGTGCCGATGGGCTTTTGCTTTCCCGGCCAGGATGCCAAGGGCGGCGACCTGCCGCCGCGCCGCGAATGTGCAGCGGCCTGGCGTGCGCCGCTGATGGCGCTGATGCCGCATATCGACCTGGTGCTGACGATCGGCCTCTATGCGCAATCCTGGCACATGGGCGCCGCGCGCCGGCCCTCGCTGACGGAGACGGTGATGGATTGGCGCACCATCTGGGATGCGCCCACCATCCCGAAAGTGCTGCCGCTACCGCATCCGTCGTGGCGCAACACCGGCTGGCTGAAGCGCAATCCGTGGTTTGAAATGGATTTGCTGCCGTTTCTGAGATCAGAAATCCGCTATCGCCTCGGCTGACCCGTAAGCAAGAAATCACTCGCTTTTGCGCCATCTGACAGAATTTCTTTCTTGTGAATGGCCCAAATAAGAAGGACTATAGCCAATCTATTCCTGATCTATCCCCGTGGGAGCACCCAAATGGACCGCCTTGACAGAAAAATCCTCCGCCTCTTGCAGGAGGACGCGACGCTCGCGGTCGCCGATGTCGCCAAGAAAGTCGGACTGTCGACCACGCCCTGCTGGCGGCGCATCCAGAAGCTCGAGGAGGAAGGCGTCATCAAGCGGCGCGTCGCCATCCTCGATCATGAAAAGGTCAATGTGCGCGTCACCGTGTTCGTGTCGATCCGCACCAATTCGCACAGCCATGAGTGGCTGCGCCGCTTTTCGGAGGTCATCCAGGAATTTCCGGAAGTGGTCGAGTTCTACCGGATGAGCGGCGACGTCGACTATCTCTTGCGCGTGGTGGTGCCCGACATCGCTGCTTACGACGCCTTCTACAAGCGGCTGATCGCCAAGATCGAGATCCGCGACGTCTCGTCGTCGTTTGCCATGGAGCAGATCAAATACACGACCGAAATGCCGCTCGACTACATGGTCCTGGACAAGGAATCGGGCGCCAACGCTGCCTGAGGAGTTGTTGCTTAGTTCTTCTTTTTGTTGAGGAAACTCCACGGCGAGTTTGCCGGCAGCGTGATCGTGTCCGGCACACCATCGACATCCGTCACCTCCGCCTTGCGCACGGTGTAACCCGACTGGATCACGCTGACACCGTCGAGGATGAACAGCTGACTTTTCTCCATGCCCGGCTCCAGCGCGCCGGTCACGGCAACCGGCTGATAGGCTTGCGACATCCTGTAGGGGCGGGCGGGCGTGACGAGGACGATCTGATTGGGCGGCGGCGTCGGCATGTGGCTGCACGCACCTGTCCACGGCACCAGCAGGAACTGATAGACTAGATCGCCGTCCCGATCGAGCGGCAGCGCGTAGCCCGCCAGTTGGACGGCCTTGTCTCGCAAATTGACAGACAGCGTCTCGCCGCGGTCAGGCATTTTTGCCGCGCCCATCGGCAATCCGACACTTTCGGCAGCGGGTTGGGTCGCCGGGCGCAGGTCCTTCCAGAATATGCGCGCGGTTTCGGCGGAAGCGCTGCCCGCCACTATGGAACTCAGCACGGCCGCCAGCGCCGCTGTCGATTTGAAACGATTGCTCACCGTGTGCTCTCCATTTGACAGGAGTAAAGCTGCCGTCGCCGACAGCGTCAACGTTCGAGCCGCATCACATGCCGGCGCGAGCCGGCCATGCCGATCTCGTGAAATCCGCGGGCCACGAACATCTCTCGAAAGCCCATGAAACGGTAACTCGGTGATGCCTGATCGACCGGATAGGCCTCGATGGTCCTGGCGCCTTTGGCGAAGGCGTGATCGATGGCTGCGTCGAGCAGGGCGCTTGCCAGTCCAAGGCCGCGCGACGCCCTCGGCACATAGAAGCAGACGATCGACCATACACCCGCCTCGCTGTCGTCCTGCGCCTGCGACAGCTTGCGATAGGTCTCGCGTGGCGCCACGGAGCACCAGCCGACGGTGTTGCCTTCGGCATGGGCAACGATACCGACCGGCGTGCCGGCTTCGATGAGCGCCATCATGGCCCGTCTCCGCTCATCGTTGGACGCGTGCTCGCGGTTTTCGAGGTGGCGCCAGGCCATGCACCAGCAATATTTCGGGCCGCCCGCCTGCTCGAACAGGTTTTCGAAATCGGCGCGCGTCGATCGCGTCACCTCAGTAAAGCGGATTTGGCTCCGGTCAGCCTTTCTTGGCGAGCCGCTCGAGCGTCTTGGCATCGGAAAGCTCCCGTGCAGCGTCCTTGCCGATCCAGCGCGCCGTCTTGTCGGTCGATCCGGCCAGCTTCTGTGCCAGGGCAAGGGCAGCGCCGTGCAAATTCAGCGACCGCTTGCCGATAGAGCGAAGCGCCCAGTTCACTGCCTTCTTCACAAAATTACGGGCATCGCTGGCGTGCGCTTCGATGATCGGCAGGAAGTCGAGGAAGGTCGTCTCTGGCTCCTTCTTCCGGTGGACGACCGACCAGGCCATCATGGCAAAGGCCGTGCGTCGAACGAACTCGCGTTCGTCGGCCGCGAACTCTTATATCAGCTCCTTCCAGCAATCCGTATCGACAAAGAGATCGGAGACGCCGTCGACGATATCCCACGAGTCGAAAGTCGCCGCCCATCGTCTTGCATCCGCAGCAGAAAACCGCTTCGGATCGGCTGTGACGGAAGCGATGAACTGCGCTTCCATGATGCCCGACTCCCATAGTTCGAAGGCACGCTCATGGTTGCGCTTGATTTTCTTGGCAATCTGCCTCTGCACGCCATGCGAGATTCCGAGCGCACGTTCGATCTTGATGCCGTAGCGCAGCATGCCAAGGCGGTTCTCCTGCGAGCCGATCGAGCGCAGATGGGCGACAATCTCCTCGGCGCTGGATTGAGGCGAAAGCTCGGCCACGACAAAACCTACTTCTCCAATCGCGCCAGCAGCGAAGACGTGTCCCAGCGTTTGCCGCCCATGCCCTGCACATCCTTGTAGAACTGGTCGACAAGTGCCGTCACCGGCAGCTTGGCGCCGTTGCGGTCGGCCTCCGCCAGGCAGATGCCGAGATCCTTGCGCATCCAGTCGACGGCGAATCCGAAATCATATTTGCCGGCATTCATCGTCTTGTGGCGGTTCTCCATCTGCCATGAGCCGGCCGCGCCCTTGGAGATCACCTCGATGACCTTTTCGATGTCGAGCCCAGCCTTCTTTCCGAAATGAATACCTTCGGCCAGCCCTTGGACAAGGCCGGCAATGCAGATCTGGTTGATCATCTTGGTGAGTTGGCCCGAGCCGGCCGGGCCCATCAGCCCGACCATGCGGGCATAGGCATCGATGACAGGCTTCGCCTGCTCGAAGGCTTTCTGTTCGCCGCCGACCATGACGGTCAGGATGCCGTTTTCGGCGCCGGCCTGACCGCCGGAGACCGGTGCGTCGAGGAACGAAAAACCGCGAACTTGCGCCTTCTCCGCCAGTTCGCGCGCGACTTCAGCCGAGGCCGTGGTGTTGTCGATGAAGATGGCTCCCTTCTTCATCGACTGGAACGCACCCTCGGCTCCAATCGTCACCGCGCGCAAATCATCGTCATTGCCAACGCAGCAAAAGACAAAGTCCTTGCCGTCGGCGGCCTCAGCCGGCGTGTTGGCAACACCGCCGCCATACTGGGCAACCCATTGCTCGGCCTTTGCTTTGGTGCGGTTGTAGACGGTAACGTCGTGGCCGCCCTTGTTCCTGAGATGTCCGGCCATTGGATAGCCCATGACGCCAAGACCGAGAAATGCCACCGATGCCATGTTTTCGAATCCCTTCAATCCTGTTTTCCGGCCTTCTTAGCGGATCAGGCAAAGCGATGGGAGTCAGCGTTGCAGATGGATCGTAATGCGCCGTTCGATCCATTCGACTACGTGGCGCAGCGTTTCGACAATGATCAGATAGATGATCGCCGCCCAGACATAGGACTGGAAGTCGAAAGTCCGCGAATAGGTAAGCTTCGTGATGCCCATCAGATCATAGACGGTGATGAGGGCTACGATGGCCGAGCCCTTGATCATTAGGATGATCTCGTTGCCGTAGGGGCGCAGCGCCACGATCAATGCCTGTGGCAGGATGATCTTGCGCAGTGTTTGCAATTTGTGCAGGCCAAGCGAGGCAGCGCCTTCCCACTGGCCCCTGGGCACGCTCTCGATTGCGCCGCGCAGGATCTCAGCCTGATAGGCTGCTGTATTGAGTGTGAACGAGAAAATGGCGCAGTACCAAGCTTCGCGAAAAAAGCCCCACAGGCCGACAGCTTCAAGTGCCGGTCGAAACGAACCCACTCCATAGTAGATAAGAAAGACTTGGGTCAAAAGCGGAGTGCCGCGGAAGAAGTAGACGTAAGCGTAGGCAAAGCTGGACAGGGTCCGGTTCCTGGACATCCGCGCGTACGCGACAGGAACTGAAAGAACGGCTCCCAATACGATCGACACAGCGACAAGCGTGAGGGTCACTCCCAGGCCAGAGATGTAGCCCGGGGCGTATTTTTGGAAGAGTTCGGAATTCCAAGCCTCGACCAAGTATACAATCATGCCGATGCCGAGCACGATCCAGAGACCGACCAACGCATATCCCAATACACGTTGCCGGGACCAGCCGCGCGGGATTGCCGGCGGTTTTTCGACCTTGGTCGCCACGTCGGCCGCTGCCGCACTCATCGTTGCACCTGTTGTCGGCCAACCCTGCGTTCAATGGCATTGATGCCGAAAGACGATATGATGGCGAGGAGCAGATAGATAAGGGCCGCAAATCCATAGAAAAGGAAGGCGTGCTTGGTCACGCGGGCAGCAACACCGGTCTGCCGCAGAATATCGGCAAGGCCAATCGCCGAAACTAACGCAGTGTCCTTGAGCAAGATAAGCCACAGATTGGCAAGACCCGGCAGGGCGATGCGGATAAGCTGCGGCAGCACCACCAGTCGCATCGTCTGCCCGCCCGACAGGCCAACCGAATAGCCGCCCTCATACTGTCCCTTCGGGATGGCGCGGAATGCCGAGAGGAAGACCTCGCTGGCGTAGGATGAGAAGACGACGCCGAGCGCGATCATGCCGGAAACAAAAGCATTCACTTCGACCGCGGCGGTCGGGTCATACAGGCGCATCAATTGCTGGATGCCGATTTGCGCGCCGTAAAAGATCATGAACAGGGTCAGCAGCTCAGGCAATCCACGAAAGATCGTGGTGTAGATATTGCCGGCCAGCCGCAGCGACGGTTCGTTGGATTGCTTGGCCAGTGCGACCAGAAAGCCGATCATCAGACCGACAGGCAGGGTCGCGGCTGCAAGCAAAACGGTGATGAAGACACCATAGGCGATGTCGTCGAGCCAGCCTTCGGGTCCCCAACTGAGCAGCGTCCAAACGCTTTGCATCCGCCTGCCTGTTCTCCTCTATGCTTTTTTTGAGAGCGCGGCGTCAGCCCCTGGCGCGCCGCGCCTTGCGCAAACGGCGGGGATGTCCCGCCGTTCGCCGTCAACCCGGAAGGATCAGGACTCGCCGCCGTAGACGTCGTACTTGAAGTACTTGTCGTTGATTTCCTTGTACTTTCCGTTGGCGCGGATGGCGTCGATCGCCTTATTGAACTGATTGACCAACGCGGTATCGCCCTTGCGTACCGCGATGCCGGCGCCCGGACCATGGATCTCGATGTCGGGCGTGATCGCGCCGATCAGCTTGCAGCAGGCGCCGTCCGGCGTGGCAAGCCAGCCTTCGATGACAGTGATGTCGTCGTTGACCGCATCGACGCGGCCATTGGCGAGATCGAGCTGGTATTCCTGCGCGGTCGGGTACGGCTTGATTGTGCTGTCGGCATAAGTCTTGGTTGAATAATTGAAGTGGGTGGTGGACGCCTGCACGCCGATCGTCTTGCCGGCCAGGTCCTCTTTGGTCACGCCTTTGATATCGCTGTCCTTGGGCGCGGCGATGGCCGGCGGCGTGTTGTAGTATTTGTTGGTGAAGTCGACCTTCTCGGCACGCTCCGGCGTAATCGACATCGAGGCGACGATGGCGTCGAACTTGCCGGCCTGAAGCGCCGGGATGATGCCGTCCCAATCCTGCGCGACGAAAGTGCACGTCACCTTCATCTCCTCGCAAAGCGCCTTGGCGATATCGATGTCGAAGCCCACGAGCTGGCCATCAGCGGTCAGGTTGTTGAACGGCGGATAGGCTCCCTCCGAGCCGATCCTCAAGGTTTTCTCTTGAGCCTGGGCAACGCCCAATGTCAGCAGCGCCGCCGATGCGGCGAGCGCTATACGCAGTGCAGTACGCATGATAGTCCTCTCTGTATGTCCCCGGCCGTCGTTCTAAACGGCTCTGTGGGCGGTTCTGTTGACCGCCCGCTGGCGCGATACTCCCATTCTTTCCCAAGAAAAAGCAACTGTAAAACCGTTGCTTGCGGGTTTCGCATTGCCGGACAATGCTGACGTTGCGGCAGGTATAGCAACGGGAAGACAGGGGGCGGCTGATCCTTCTTCGGCAGTACCCTCAGCGCGCCAAACCTGTCGCGCGCTCGATGAAGTCGGCTATCGATCTGGTGTCGTCGAGATCGAAGACGGGCAGGCTTTCGTCGGCTATGGTGAAGTCGGCGGCGATGGCGACGATGTGCGGATCATTTGCCGAAAGCGGTGCCTGGTCCTTGGCCTCCAGCCGCCGCGTCTCGATCTTGCTGTGCGCCTCGCGCTTGTAGCCTTCGACCAGCACGATGTCGGCGGTGCCGAGCCGCGACAGGATCGCATCGAGCGTCGGCTCGTCCTCGCTGCGTAATTCGTGCATCAGCGCCCAGCGCCTGTCCGACACGATGGCGACTTCAGTGGCCCCGGCCTGCCTATGGCGAAAACTGTCCGCCCCCGGTTTGTCGATGTCGAAGGCATGATGGGCGTGTTTTACCGTCGAGACTTTCCAGCCACGCCGGACGAGTTCGGCGACCAGCTTTTCGGTCAGTGTCGTCTTGCCGGAATTCTTCCAGCCGGTGATACCGAAGACGCGTCTCATCATGGCTTCATGCTCTGCAACAGACCCTCGACACGGACAAGGTCACTCGTGGCGAATGGCAAGCCTATATGCCGTCCGGCGCCATATCAGGTCCAGCGCTTTCGGCGGCTGTCTTGCGCCGGCCGACGATCCGTTCGCGGTAAAGTGCGTAGAGGCCGGAGCAGACGATGATGCTGGCGCCGAGGATCATCGGCAGGTCAGGAACGTCGCCGAAGATGAACAGGCCAAGCAGGATCGACCAGAGCAGGGCCGTGTAGCGGAACGGCGCGATGAACGAGATGTCGCCCACCCGCATCGCCATGATGATGAACTGGTAACCGATGACCACGAGCACTGCCGCCAATGCCAGGAACGCCGTGCTTTCCCCCGTCATCGGTGTCCATCCGCCCATCGGCAAAAGCAGCGCCGCGCCGAGCACGGTCATGGCGACTGCCGTGGTGGTCGACACCAGCAATGTCGGAATGGCTTGCGGTATCCGCTTGGTGGCGAGGTCACGCACCGCACAACAGGCGACACAGGCCAGTGCCAGCAGCGAATAGATGCTGAACCCCTCGAAGCCGGGCCGCACGATGATCAGCACGCCGGCAAAGCCGATGGCGATGGCCAGCCAGCGCCGCCAGCCGACGCCTTCCTTGAACACAAGTGCTGCGCCCATCGTCACCGCCAGCGGCAGCGCCTGCAGCACGGCCGAGACATTGGCAATCGGCAGATGGGCAAGGGCGATGAGAAACGACGCGGTAGCGCCGGCTTCGCCGATCACGCGTATCGCCACCATCGGCTGCAGCATCGAGCCGGGCAGGGCAAGCGCACCGCGTTGCCAGGCAAGCAGGCCTACGAAAAGCGAAGCGAAGGCGCCGCGGATCAGCATGACCTGCGCCATGTTCATGGATTCCGACGCGACTTTGGTGATCGCGTCGTTGAGGGTGAAACCACTCATCGCCACCACCATGAACAGTGCACCGCGAAGATTTGGGGAAAAAAGCAAAGGCGTTACCACTGTGGTCCTGCATCAAGCCTCTACCAGCCGGCGGCAAGACAGCAACGTCAAAGGGCTGGTCCACGGCCTCGGAGGCTCGTTACAACCTCCTCGCAAGAGCGGCAGGATTTATTTCGGCGGTGCGACCAGGAAGATCAGCCGCCGGTCACGCTCATGTGCCGCGATACCGACGGACGGTTGGTGCGGCGGTCGATGATGAAATCATGGCCCTTCGGCTTGCGGCCAATGGCTTCGTCGATGGCGTCGGCGACCAGTTCGTTGCCTTCGGATGCACGCAACGGTGCGCGCAGGTCGGCGGCATCTTCCTGGCCGAGGCACATATAGAGCGTGCCGGTGCAGGTCAGCCGGACGCGGTTGCAGCTTTCGCAGAAATTATGCGTCATCGGCGTGATGAAGCCGAGCCTGCCACCGGTCTCGGCGACGTGGACGTAGCGGGCCGGGCCACCGGTCTTGTAGGGGATGTCGGTCAGCGTGAACTGCCGCTCGAGTGCTGCGCGCAGCAGCGACAGCGGCAGATACTGGTCGGTGCGGTCGGCGTCGATCTCGCCCATCGGCATGGTTTCGATGACCGTCAACTCCATGCCGCGGCCGTGCGCCCAACGCAGCATCTCGGGCAGCTCGGCGTCGTTGAAATCCTTCAGCGCCACCGCATTGAGCTTCACCTTCAGCCCCGCTGCCTGCGCGGCGTCGATGCCGTCCATGACCTTGTCGAGATTGCCCCAGCGGGTAATCTGGCGGAATCTTTCCGGGTCCAGCGTGTCCAGCGAGACGTTGATGCGCTTGACCCCGCAATCGGCGAGTTCAGCGGCAAAGCGCGAAAGCTGCGAGCCGTTGGTGGTCAGCGTCAGTTCTTCCAGAGCGCCGCTTTCGAGATGACGCGAAATCTGACGCACCAGATGCATGATGTTCTTGCGCACCAGCGGCTCGCCGCCGGTAAGACGCAGTTTCCTGACTCCCTTTTCAATGAAAACCGTGCATAGCCGGTCGAGCTCTTCCAGCGACAGCAAATCCTTCTTGGGAAGGAAAGCCATGTCCTCGGCCATGCAATAGGTGCAGCGGAAGTCGCAGCGGTCGGTGACCGAAACGCGCAGATAGCTGATCGTGCGACCAAAAGGATCGATCATGTCCATGCTGGTGCGTTTCCCGTGGCTGCGAACGGCTTCGTTATATATGGCTATGTGATACGATCCAACCAACCATTCAAGTCAAGAAGTTCCGATTCCTAAAGCGCGTCGCGTTCGACCGGCCTCATACGACGTGCTTTAGGTTGTTGTTTTATGCATCTCGTTATCGCAAAAACCGCTGCACAATTTTGCGCGACATGCATTAGGCAACATCACACCGCCGACAGATCGTGTCGGAAGTTTCGAAGCGGCCTTTTCCCGCTGCGCGAAGCGGCGTAGGGAAAGGACAGATGATGTGGAACCTATCACCATGACGGCGCCGAAGGAACTCAGGGTCTCGAAGGACCGCAGGCTGCTTACCGTAACGTTCCCTGGCCATCAGCCGTTCGAGCTGCCGGCGGAGCTGCTGCGGGTTGCCTCGCCATCGGCCGAAGTGCAGGGCCATTCGCCCGAACAGCGCGTGACCGTTCCCGGCAAGCGCAACGTTGCGTTCCTGAAGATCGAACCGGTCGGCAACTATGCCGTCCGCATCACCTTCGACGATTTCCACGATACCGGCATCTTCACCTGGAATTACCTGCATACGCTGGGTCATGAGAAGGACGCACGCTGGGCCGCCTATCTCGCCGAGCTGGAAGAGAAGGGGCTAAGCCGCGATCGTTGAATGGTTCGGGCGGGACGCTCCGGTCAACGCAGGATCGCCAGTATTTCGCTGGTGTCGTAATAAAACGGCGTGCCTTCGATCAGCCGGTCATCCTTGAAGCGCAAGACTTCGGCAAATGGCTGTTTGATGGTTGCACCATTGGCCCGCGATGTCAGCGCAAGTGTGCAGCTCATGAATACCATGTCATCGTTTTGGGCGGCCTGAAGGCTTTCCACGGTCACGTCGCTCCAGATTTCCCGCATCTTGCGAAAAAGGGCGCCAACGCCGTCGAGGCCATTCCAGTCGCCGGCATAGGGCAGGGACTGCGGCTCATGCACGACAACTTCCGCGTGAAACGCGCTGGCAAGGATATCGAGGCTCTCCGACCCTGATTGCAGGAAGCGCATCTCAGCCTCGAACATATTTTCGAGAAGTTCCAAGGCGGTACGTCGCCGATCGAAGGGTTTATCCATTTTCCGTCTCCGTTTCAGGATCGTGCTATCAACGTGGCTTACCCCTTAATATTGGGGGATCGACACCCGTTTCCAGACGGTCGAAATGAGGTGCAGCACGTGTCGTCAAGACGTCACGGAATTGGAGTAGCGGCTGCGGATACTCGGAGGCGAAAACATGTCCGTCATCACCACGGTCGAGCAGCTCGAAGCGCTCTATGGCCTGCCCGGCGAGACCTCGATGGTCAAGGAACTCGACCATGTGATCCCCGAATACGCCGCCTTCATCGAGGCCTCGGCTTTTGCCGCGCTCGCGACCAGCGGGCCGGAAGGCCTGGATTGCTCGCCGCGCGGCGATCTCGCCGGCTTCGTCCGCATCCATGATCCGAAAACCCTGATGATGCCGGACCGGCGCGGCAACAACCGTGCCGATTCGCTAAAAAACATCATTCGCGATCCGCGCGTCGGCCTGTTGTTCCTGGTCCCAGGCTGCGGCACGACGCTGCGCGTCAACGGCCGCGCCCACATCACCACGGATGCGGCGCTGTGCGCCTCGTTCAGCGTCGACGGCCGACCGGCGCGTTCGGTCACGGTCATCCATGTCGATTCGGTCTATTTCCAGTGCGCCCGCGCCATTGTCCGATCGGAACTGTGGAACCCGGCGAGGCATGTCGACCCGAAGTCGCTGCCGACACCCGGAAAAATCCTGGAAATAACCAGCCGGAAAGGCATCGACGGCGAGGCTTACGACAGGGAATGGCCGGAGCGCGCGAAAAAGTCGATGTGGTGAGCGGGTCGCTCCGCGAGCGCCATCCTTTGTTTGAGCATCGGATTTTCCCAAAACCGATATCCACCCCGGGGCGGGCTCGAGGGCGGGCTTTTGGGTCCGATGCTCCAGTCATGCTTCCTTGAGCACGTCGGCAATCTTTTGCATCTGCTCGCCGATCATGTCGCATTGCTCCGGCGTCGACTGGCTCATCGCTTTCTCGATCAGCGCCATGTGGACCTTCAGCGCCTGCATCAGCAGTTCCGTGCCGGCTTCGGTCAGGGTCAGGCGCAGCACGCGCTTGTCCTTCTGATCGCCTTCGCGGCGCAGCAGGCCGCGTGTCTCGAGTTGCGGCAAAAGCATGGTGATGTTGGAACGGCCGACCAGCAGCCGGCGGGCGAGATCGTGCTGCGACATGCCGGGATGGCGGTAAAGGTTCATCAGCACGTCGAGCTGCGCCGGCTTCAGGTCCAGCGGCGCGAGCTTCACTGCCAGCGTGCGTTCCAGCGCATGGCAGGCGCGCGCCACCGCGACCCAGTTGCGAAAACGCGGGTTGTCCCAGGGCAGCTCTTGTTTAATGTTCATGTTTGAACTATTATGTTCATGCTTGAACGAATGGATGGATCGCCACTATGGCATCATTTGGATTGAAGGTCATCCGGGGCGTGTTTGCCGCCGCCGAACATGTGGCTCCCCGCCTGACCGGTCGCGCGGCATTCGAACTGTTCTGCCGCACGCCGAACGCCAAAATCCTCAGCGACGGCGAGCGGCGCGCCGTCGACCGCGCCGCCGGCTTCATGGCCGAGGCGCGCCATCATCGGCTGAAGACCAAAAACGGCTGCGTCATGGTGCATGAATTCAGGCCAGAGCCGGGCAGGCGGGCCGCCGGCACGGTGCTCGTCATCCATGGCTGGCGTTCGCGCACCGAATATATGCGCACGCTGATCGAAGCCTATCGAGACGCCGGCTACAAAGTTGTCTCGCTCGACCTGCCGGGCCACGGCCAGTCGCAGGGCCGCCGGCTCACATTGGTCAGCGCTGTAGAGGCCGCCCGACTCGCTGGCGAATGGTTCGGCCCGTTCGTGGCGGTCGTCGGCCATTCCTTCGGCGGTGCCGTCGCCGCCAATGCCGTCGTCGGTTCGGTCAAGGACGTTCCGCCGCTGGCGGCCGAGCGGCTGGTGCTGATCGCGGCACCGAGCTCGCTGCCGGAGATCTTCAACGATTTCAGCCGCATGCTCAGTGTCGGCCCACGCTCGCAGGCCGCCATGGCCGACCGGGTCGAACGCATCGCCGGCCGGCCGCTGCACGAATTCACCGGCGACCGCCAGCTTGCCGGCACGCCGGTGCCAACGCTGGTCATCCATGCGCCGGACGACCGCGAAGTGTCCGCCGACCATGCAAGGCTCTATGCCGGCGCCGGCGACCATGTGCGGCTTTACTGGGCCGACGGGCTCGGCCACCGCCGCATCCTCGCCGACAAGGGCGTGGTCGAGCGTGCGGTCGGCTTCGTTGCCGAACACCGGGAGCCGGTATCGCTGCATTAAACAGCGACGGCTTCGACCTGCGTGTAGAGATCGACCGCTTCGAGGAAGAGCGCTTCCTTGCAGCCGAATGCTGCTTAGAGGCTGGTTGAGCTGGCTCCCATCGCCGCGGCGCCATCGCCCGACCTGAGCGCTATTTGCTGGAACCGGAGCGGACCCAATTCGCTTCGGTTGCCACCGTTGTGAAACTGTTCTGCAACAGACCTCCTGAAATTTATGAAAGCTTAACGAAATCAGTATGAATCGGTGTAGTCGCGCCCTACATCCATGATGCGGTGGGCGAGACCGTCAAGCGATGCGGAACGGAGCCGGTTGCAGCCGGAGCGGGTGATCCCATGAAATTCCTCGGAAACAAAGCAACCGTGATGCCGCTTGCGGCGGTCGCGGCAATGCTGGCCTTCGGCGTGCCGCAGGCAGACGCGCAAGGGTTTTTCGAGAGGCTCTTCGGCGGTGGTGTCAGGCATTCGCCGCGAGCTGATTTCCCCCTGCCGCCATCAAGGCAGAGGCCGAAATACAAGCCATATGCAGCAGCGCCCGCTGCCTCTCGGATCCGCGGCCCGTCCTATTACACCTACAAGAGCGATCCGCTCGTGCGCGTCGACTTCTCGACGCTGACGGCAGCGCCGGAGCCGGCAATGCCACAAGACGCCGCATTCCAGCCTTCTTCCGCCACCGGCGCGGCCTTCCGCGAAGCGATTGCCGGACTGAACGATTACGAGCTCTACGCCGAGAAAGACATCGCCAAGGCGCTCGTCGCCTATTACGCGGCCAATCCGGATTTCATCTGGGTGACGGGAGCCAATGCCAACAGCCGCGCGCAAGATGCGGTGCGGGTGCTTGGCGAGACGACGAGCTATGGCCTCACGCCGGCCGACTATACGGTTGAAGTGCCTGCCGCCGGCGCATCGACCGGCAGCGCCGATGCGCGGTTGAAGGAACTTGTCCGCTTCGAGATGGCGCTGTCAGCGCGCGTCTTGCGCTATGTCCACGACGCGCAAAGCGGCCGCGTCGATCCCAATCGCATCACCGGCTACTATGATTTCCCGGTCAAGCCGCTCGACATGGAAGGCGTGCTGAAAACGCTGACACGCACCCAGCAAGTGCGCACCTATCTCGAATCGCGGCATCCGCAGAACGCCGAATATCAGGCGCTGCGCGTCGAACTGGAATCACTCCAGGCCAGCGCCGACGACGAGATCGTCGTCGATCCCAAGCTGTTGCTGAAGCCGGGGGAGACCAGCCCCGAACTACCGAAGCTTCTGACGAAGATAGCGCGCAATCTCGACGACGAGACGGGCGGCGCCTATGGCGAGATATTGGCCAGGCTCGCCACCAGCGAGGTCTATGCCCCGGAACTGGTGCCGGTCATCAAGGCGGTGCAGAAAAAGGCTGGCATGAAGGGCGACGGCGTCATCGGTCCGCGCACCGTCGCGGCGCTGGTCGGGACGTCCAAGGCCGACAAGATTCAAAAGGTGCATGTCGCGCTGGAAGAGTTGCGCTGGCTGCCATCCGATCTCGGCAGCCCGCGTGTCTTCATCAACCAGCCGGCCTTTACCGCGAGCTACATCGAGAATGGCGAGGAGAAGCTGAAGACCCGCGTCGTCATCGGCAAGACCACCAACCAGACTTCCTTCTTCTACGATCAGCTCGAGCAGGTCGACTTCCACCCCTATTGGGGCGTGCCGCAGTCGATCCTCGTCAACGAGATGCTGCCCCGGCTGCGCAGGGATCCCGGCTATCTCGACCGCGCAGGCTACGAAGTGGTCAACGCGCGCGGCAAACGCATTCCCTCCTCCTCGGTCAATTGGGGCGCCTATGGCGCGAAGATACCTTATGGCGTGCGCCAGCTGCCGAGCGAGGCCAATGCGCTGGGCGAACTGAAGATCCTGTTCCCCAACAAGCACGCCATCTACATGCACGACACGCCGCAAAAGACGTTTTTCGAGCGTGACATGCGCGCGCTCAGCCATGGCTGCGTTCGCCTGCAGGATCCGCGCGGCATGGCGGCGGCCGTGCTCGGCACCTCGGTCGATGACATCGCGGAGAAGCTGAAGCACGGACATGCGACGGAGAAGGTAGCGCGCAGGATCCCGGTCTATGTCGCCTATTTCACCGCCTGGCCTGATATGTCCGGCAAAGTCGAATATTTCAGCGACGTCTACGACCGCGACACGCGGCTGCAGCAGGCGCTCGACAGCACGCAAGCAGTGCGCTCGCCGGCGATCTGAGGACGCTAACGCGGGGGAGAGCGGGCGCCCGACCCGGCCGCGCCGCCATCAGTGTCGCCGACCTGGGCACCTATTGCCTGGAGTGGCGATCTATTTGGGCTCGGCTGTTACCGGATCGTAGGTGATTTCGACCTTCGCCTTGTCGGTCGTGTAATAAGTAACGGTGTAGGCACCGCTGTCCCAGGCGACCTCGTCGACGTAGCGGAAGTCGTCGCGCTGCTCGACCTTGGCGATTATTTCCGACAGTTTCCTGGCATTCTGCGGCGGCAACGGACTTCCGTCTGCGGCAAGGGCCGGTTCACCGAAAAAGAGAACTACGACGCCTGTCGCCAAAACAAGTCTGAACATGGCTTTCCCTCACTTCTCGCAAAAGTAGAAACTCGCGGCCATGCAGGTTTGTTCCGGGCAGGTTTGTTTCGGGTTCCGGAACGGACACCCGCGAAATTGGCAGACGCATCTTGTTGTCGTTGCTCATGCTAATGCGTCTGCAACTCACCTTCGTCGGGGAAGAGGTGGGCCAAGGCCGTGTCGAACGTGAGCTCCAGAGCGTCACCCGGTTCAAAGACCTTGTCTTCATTGAAGGCCGCAATGAGTTCGCTGTTATCGCGAAGGGTCAGGTCGACGACCGTCTCGCTGCCCAATCGCTCGGCATGTGCCACGATGCCATGCAGCAAGCCTTTTCCAGATTGCACCGGCCGCAGGTACTGCGGACGGACACCCAGGATGGCCTTGCCGTCTTTCCGGAAGGCGCGCCTTCTGGTCGCTACCCTGATCGGCTCCAGGGATTGGTTGCCAACCATTGCCGCTTCGCCATCGAGGGCGAGGACGTCGACGTTCAGGAAATTCATCGACGGGGCTCCCAGAAAGCCGGCTACGAACCTGTTGGCCGGCTCGTGATAGAGCTCCATCGGCGCTCCGATCTGCATGACTTGACCGTCCTTCAGCACGACGATCCTGTCAGCCAGCGTCATCGCCTCGACCTGGTCGTGGGTGACATAGATCATCGTTGTGCCCAGTTGCCTGCGCAGCCGGCCGATTTCCATGCGCATGTCCATGCGCAGTGCGGCGTCGAGGTTGGAGAGCGGCTCGTCAAACAGGAATACGGCCGGTTTCCGGGTGATTGCGCGCCCGATGGCGACGCGCTGGCGCTGGCCGCCCGAAAGCTGACTTGGCCGGCGGTCGAGCAAATGTTCCATTTGCAGGATGCGTGCGGCCTCGGCCACCTTCTGCTGCTTTTCCTGCCTGGAAGCGCCCGCGATCGTAAGGCCCAACGCGATATTCTCGCGCACGGTCATGTGCGGAAAGATGGCATAGCTCTGGAACACCATCGCAACACCGCGTTGCTTGGGCTGCAGCTGGTTGACCACCCGGCCTCCGATCTCGAGGGTGCCTTCGGTTATGTCCTCGAGTCCGGCGATCATGCGCAGCAAGGTGGACTTCCCGCAGCCCGACGGTCCAACAAAGACGACGAACTCGCCGTCGTTGATGTGGATATCGACGCCTTTGATGATTTCGACGCGACCGAAGGATTTCTTGACGCCCTTGAGTGAGACCTCAGCCATGAGCGATGGCTCCCGTTTCCTGATTCATGTGCGGCAATTCGGGGTCTCCGATCGATTGGTCGGCCTTGAGGAATGGGGCTGACCGGCCGTCCCAGATCCACTGGCGTTTGAGCGCGAGAGCCATGCAGTCAGCCCTTCACGCCGGTCGAGGCGATCGACGCGATGAAGGCGCGCTGCAGCAACAGGTAGAAGACCAGCACCGGGACGGTGATAAGGGTGAGATAAGCCATGACTTCGCCCCAGGCGACGTTGAGTTGAAAGAAGTAGCCGAGGCCGACCATGACCGGGCGATAGCCTTCCTGCTGCACCACGATCAGCGGCCAGAGATATTGGTTGTACATGACGAGGAATTTCAGGATGGCGGCAGTCGCCAGTACCGGCCCTGAAAGCGGCATGACGACGCGATAGTAGACCTGCCACCAATTCGCGCCCTCCACCCGGCTTGCTTCAATCAGTTCGCCCGGCAGCCCTTTGAAATACTGCACGAACAGGAAGATCGTCAGTCCGTCGGCGATCCACGGGATGATCTGCACCCGGTAGGTATTGAGCCAGCCCCAATGCAGCCCATCAAGCCCAATCCAGGGCAGTTTCGAGACCAGGAGCAGGAGCGGGATAGCGATGGTCTCGAAAGGGATGATCAGCGTCGCGATGACGATCGAGAGCAGGACATCGCGCCCCTTCCACCGCAGGAAAGCAAAGGAGAACGCGGCCAGCGAACAGATCAGCAGCGAGAGAAGGACGGTCACCCCGGTGACCAGAACCGAGTTTAGGACGAACAGGCCGACAGGCGCCCGCCGAAACGCACCGAAATAGTTGTTGAGGCTGATGTCCCCGACGGGCAGGAATGCACGCAGGCTGGAAGTGTCCGCGAGAAGCTGACTGTCCGGCTTGAAGCTCGAGTTGATCATGAACACGAGCGGAAAGACGAAGATCAGCGCGATCAGGCACAGCACCAGATAGCGGACGAACAGCCTGAGGCCGTAATTGTCGGGATCGAAGGCCATCCTAACGCTCCCGTGTCAGCCAGCGCTGGATGAGTGAGATCGCCAGCACGATCGCGAACAGGATGACCGAGATGGTCGAGCCGCCGGAGATGTCCTGCTTGCCGTAGCCGCGCTCGACCGCCTGGAAGACGAGGGTCTGGGTGCTGTCGAGCGGACCGCCATTGGTCATCACGTCGATCTGGGCGAAAAGCGCGAAGCCCTGCATGGTGATCACGACAAGGACAAGCACGGCGGTGTTGCGCAGGCCCGGCCAGGTGACATAGCGGAAGGTCTGCCATCTCGAAGCCCCCTCGATGGCGGCGGCCTCGTAGAGCGTGGGGCTGATCGTCTGCAACCCCGCCAGCCAGATGACCATGTGGAAGCCGACGGCCTGCCAGATCGACATGGCCATGACTGCGGACAGCGCCGTCGAGGGATTGCCGAGCCAGTCGACGGGCTGGAAGAGGCCGAAGGTGAGGGCCTGGAGGATGCTGTTCAACAGCCCGTTCTGGCCGTCATAGATGAACCGCCAGAGGAGCGAGACCACGACGATGGAGACCACCACCGGCATGAAGTAGATGGTCCGGAACAGGTTGATGCCCCTGACCTTGTGGTTGATCAGCAAAGCAAGCATCAGCGCGAGGCTGCCCTGTACCGGCGCCACGACCAAAACGAACAGGAAGGTGTTTACCAGCGCCTTCATGAACACAACGTCGTTGGCGATGACGACCATGACGTTCTCGCCGGACTGCCAGCGAAACCACTCGCGCATGCCGCGATACTGAGGATAGTCGTCGCTACGGGTGATCTCGCGCAGGCGGGGATACTGGATTTCGCCGGCCTCGTTTCGGATCACTTCGCCAGCATCGTTGCGCTCTGGCTCGAGGGTCACCACCGCAAGGCCGAGGAGCTGCCGATAGTTTTCCAACCCGACGAACTGGGTGGGGTTTGGTGACAGCAGCCGCTGATTTGTCAATGACAGCCCGATCGCGAAGAAAAACGGCAGCACGATGAATGTGAAGATGAGTGCGAAGCCCGGCAGGACGAATGTCCAGCCCGCCCGGTTCGACAGGGTCAGTTTCGACGCCATCCGCGGTATCCGCCCAGCAAGCCAGAGAGGGTGGAGTCCGCGGCTGGCGAGGACCCCGGCGCGACAGAACTAGCGGTGACCGTAGCCACCATTGCTTTCGATGTCGGCGTCGATCTCGTCGACCGCCGCGTCAAGCGTGTCGGCCACGTCGGCGCCATTGGCGATATCGGCCAGTGCCTTGGTGAAGACCTTGGCCTGGACCACGTAGCCCGGGGTGACCGGGCGCACCAGGGCTTGTGCTTTGGAAAGGTCGAAGAACACCGCGAGCGGGCCGCCATCCTTGTAGTTCTTCGTCATCTGCGCCGCCGACGGCGTCGGCGGGATCAGGCCGATGCCGTCGGAGAAGGCGGCCAGGTACTTGTCCTGCGCGGCGAACTTGATGAACTCGGCAGCGCCTTCCGGATGTTTTGACTTGGCCGACACGCCGAATTGCCAAGATCCCGCGCCGATCTTGTTGCCGGCGCCGAAATCGGGGGCTGGAAGGAAGACAACGTCATCCACGGCTTCCATCGTTGCCACCGCGCGCCAGTTGCCGTTCCACTGGAAGGCGAACTTGCCGCCGATGAAACCGGTCTGCTGATCGGCCGGGTCCTCGCTGGTGCCCGGCGCATAGCCTCCGGTAAACAGCGCTTGCCACCATTTGCCGAACGCCTGCGCAGCCTCGCCGTTCAGCGCGCCTTCCGCCGTCTTGTAGGTCGAACGGTCGACGATGTCGCCGCCGAAGCTCTGCAGGAACGGCGAGAAGGCGTAGGAGTACCACTCGGCCTGGTCGTTCATGCCGAGATCAAGGGCGAATTCATACTTGCCGGAGGCCTTAGCGGCATCGAGCGCGGCCATGAATTCCTCGCGCGACCAGGGCTTGTCGAGGGTCGGGGTGCGCAAGCCCAGCGCGTCCAGCGTGGATTGGCGTGCGAAAAGCGCCACCGCCGCGTCCCACAGACCGACCGAATAGAGCTTGCCGTCCCACACGCCCTTGGTGCCGGGCAGGAAGTCGGCGAACTCGCTCTCGTCGATCGGCAGCGGCTGCAGATAGGCGGCCCAGGCCCAATTGGGCATGACCGGCCCGTCCACATCCAGGATGTCGGGCAGGTTGCCCGCGAGGGCCGCCGCCGCGACGGAATCGTTGTAGCTCTTCTCGGGAAAGCTCTCGATGGTCACCGTGCAGTCGGACTGGCTGGTGTTGAAGTCGGAAATGATCTGGTTGAGGATTCGCGACTCCACCTCATTGCCGGCGCCGTGATACCACATGGTCAACTTGGTCTGCGCCAGCGCGGGTGCACACAGACAGGTCGACGCGATCACCACACCGGTGAGGTGTTTTGTCAGTTTCATCTGATATTCCTCCCTTTTGACTTTAAGGACGCTGGCTGGATCCAAGGCGAGGCCGCCAGGACAGCGGGCCGGGAAGCCAGCGCTCAGTTTCGGGTCGGCCGCTACGGGCCCTTGATGGGGTCCAGCAATGTTCGCGGAAGCCGGACGCATTTGCAATTGCGCAGTTTTACTAATCGAGCAGGAGGTCGACGGCGATTTCCCCTCGTCAGTTCCCGGGCCACTGAGATAGCAGTTCACCTAGGACGATTTTATCGTCCGTCAACTTTCTCCCGGCCGCGTTCAATGTGCAGCTTGAGCGATTCCAAGGGTAACGAGCGCCTTGTGATGTGTCCCCGGCTGCCTGGCGAGTCGTATGACCAAGTCATGGCAAACCTGGCGATGAGGCGGAAGTTCGAAGCGTAGGCGGCTCCGAAGCGGATGGTAACTTTGTACGGGAAGCGGGTATTGGTGGGCGATGCAGGGATTGAACCTGCGACCCCACCCGTGTGAAGGGTGTGCTCTCCCGCTGAGCTAATCGCCCGCTCGTTGCCCGAAGGCCAAGCGCGCCGCGATATAAGGGAGGCCGGCCGGGGAAGTCAAGGCGATGTGCTGGCGTTCCGACGAACACCGAATGCAACCACGCCGGGAGCGGTCCGGTCGCCGTCGCGCTCAGTGCCCGGCAGCGGCAATCAGGCGTTCGGCCAGACCAAGCGTCAGCGCATCGAAATGCGAGATCACCGCCGACGGTTCGAATTCGCGCACATGGCGGTCGGTGTAGCCGAAATCCACCGCCACCACGGGAATGCCGGCCGCCTTCGCCGTATCGATGTCGGTCTGCGAATCACCGACCATCAGCGCGCGGTGCGGATCGCCGCCGGCGAGCACGATGGTTTCGGTCAGATGGCGCGGGTCGGGCTTGCGGAACGTAAACGTGTCCTGACCGCAAATCGCCGCGAAATGCTTCGCCAGGCCGAGCGCCTCGATCAGCGCCACCGAGTTGGCTTCGTATTTGTTCGTGCAGACGGCCAGGAGATAGCCGGCTGCCTCGAATCGCGCGATCGCCTCGACGACGCCGGGGTAGGGGCGCGATTTGCCCGGAATGTTGTCGGTGTAATGATCGAGGAACAGTTTTAGCAATCGGTCGTGTTCCTCCACCACCAGCGATCTCTGCTGCGCGGCGTGCGCGCGCTCGATCATCACCCGGCCGCCATGGCCGACGAAGCGCTTGAAGCCAGCCTCATCGACGGCAGCGAGTTCGCTGGCGGCAAGGCTGTGGTTGAGGCTGTCGAGCAGGTCCGGCGCTGTGTCGACCAGCGTCCCGTCGAGGTCGAACACGATGATCGGTCGGGTCATGGCCTGTCCTGTGACGATTGCGCTGCCGGCAGGCGATAGCCGCTGCAGCCCATCCAGGCAAGCCGTGCCTGGTCAATCCACAGGGCAAAGTCTTTGACCGGACGGGCAAAGATGCTAGGAGCGCCGAAACAAGCGAAATCCGGGGCAAAGCATGGATGCGAGGCAACTGAAGGTCGAGGCCGCGTGGGCGGCACTTGCCCATGTCAGCGATGGCATGCGGCTTGGCATCGGCACCGGCTCGACGGCCGACGAGTTCGTGCGGCTGCTCGCCGAAAAGGTCGCCACCGGCCTTACCATTATCGGCGTGCCGACCTCGGAGCGCACCGCTATCCTCTGCGGCGAGCTTGGCGTGCCACTGTCGACGCTGGAAGAAACGCCCGAGCTCGACCTTACCATCGACGGCGCCGACGAGATCGATCCGGAGCTGACATTGATCAAGGGCGGCGGCGGTGCGCTGCTTCGCGAAAAGATCGTGGCGGCGGCTTCCGCCCGCATGATCGTCATCGCCGACCGTTCGAAGATGGTCGAGACGCTCGGCCGTTTTCCACTGCCGATCGAGGTCAACCCGTTCGGCCTGCGTGCCACGGAAATCGCCGTCGCCGCGGCAGCCGGAAGGCTCGGCCTTTCCGGCCCCGTCACATTGAGGATGACGGGAAGCCAGCCTTTTGTTACAGACGGCGGCCATTTTATCCTCGATGCATCTTTTGGCCGCATTCCGGATACAAGAGCGCTTTCGAATGCTCTCCATGCCATTCCGGGCGTGGTCGAGCATGGTCTTTTCATCGGGCTGGCATCAGCGGCCATCATAGCCGGCGACGGCGTCCAAACCGTCCATGCCGCCCGAAAACCAGGGAGTTCTATCGATCATGATGTTGCATAACCGGGTTCGCCGTTTTTCTGCAATTCTGGCAGCTTCAGCCGTCTTTGCGTTTTCATCGCCGGCGTTCTCGCAGGACGTCAGCGAAGGGCATCTTAAGGCAGCCCGCGCCGCAGTCGCGGCGATCGACGCGACGGACCCGTTCGACAACATCCTGCCGCAGGCCGCCGCCGCGCTTCAGCAGCAGCTTATCCAAAAGAACCCGGACATGCAGGAGCTGATCGGCAGAACGGTTAGCGAAAAGGCTCTGGCGCTGGCCTCGCGCCGCGCCGATCTCGAGAAGGAAGCGGCCCTGGCCTATGCCAAGGTATTTTCCGAAAAAGAGCTTACCGAAATCGCCGCTTTCTACAATTCCGATACCGGCAAGAAACTGCTCGACAGCGGCCAGGCCGTGACGCGTGAGCTGCTCAAGGCCGCCGAGATATGGCAGAACGGCCTCGCTCGCGATCTCGCCCAGCAGGTCGGCGAAACGCTGGCCGCGGCGGCAAAGGCCACAGCACCGTCAAATGCCGCGGCTCCTGCTGATGGCACGCAGCCGGAAGCACCGAAGAACTGAGCCTGTTTCCGGCGGCGTCATCGCTGCTGGACCGGAAAGCCCGCCTCCGTTGCGCGTCCGACAGGATGCGCTGCGTCCGGGCTTTTCTTTTGGTGGTTTGCAGCCTACCTGTCTCGGACATTTTTGAAGGGCAAGGAGCTGCGCCATGGCCGTCTATGACTACGATCTTTTCGTCATCGGCGGCGGCTCCGGCGGGGTGAGGGCGGCGCGCGTGGCGGCGGCACTCGGCAAGCGCGTCGGCATTGCCGAGGAATACCGCTATGGCGGCACCTGCGTCATCCGCGGCTGCGTGCCAAAAAAGCTCTATGTCTATGCCTCGCAATTTCCCGAGCACTTTGCCGACGCCGCCGGTTACGGCTGGACCGTGCCGCAGGCGAGCTTCGACTGGCAGAGACTGGTTGCCAACAAGGATCGCGAGATCAGCCGGCTGGAAGCCATCTACAGGAAAAATGTGCAAGGCGCCGGCGGCGAGACGTTTCAGTCACGCGCCATGCTGGTCGATCCGCATGCGGTGCATCTTCTCGGTGAGGACCGCACCGTCACCGCCGACCAGATTCTCATCGCCACCGGCGGCCGCCCGGCACCGCACCCGGCTCTGCCCGGCCATGAGCATTGTATCTTTTCCAACGAAGCCTTCGATCTCAAGGAATTGCCTGACGCGATCATGATCGAGGGCGGCGGCTATATTGCCGTCGAGTTCGCCAACATCTTTCACGGCCTCGGCGTCGACACAACGCTGGTCTATCGCGGCAAGGAGATCCTCTCCCGCTTCGACATGGATCTCAGGCGCATGCTGCACGAGACGATGGAAAAGAAGGGGATAAAAATCCTCTGCCATGCCGTGTCCGAATGGGTCAGGAAGCGTCCCGACGGGCGCCTCGACGCTGTCGTCACCGGCGGCAAGGTGCTGACGGTCGATCAGGTCATGCTCGCCATCGGCCGTCTGCCCAATACCGAAAACATGGGGATTGAGGGGGTCGGCATCGAGATGACCAGGACCGGCGCTATCCATGTGGACCAATATTCGCGCACCAGCATCGACAACATCTGGGCGATCGGCGACGTCACCAACCGCGTGCAACTGACGCCGGTGGCGATCCATGAGGCGATGTGTTTCGTCGAGACCGCCTTCAAGGGCAACCTGACCGCGCCCGACCATGAAACGATCGCCACAGCGGTGTTCTCGCAGCCCGAGATCGGCACGGTCGGCCTGTCGGAAGACGAGGCCATAAAGCGTTTTTCCGACGTCGAGGTCTACCGCGCCACCTTCCGGCCGATGCGCAACACTCTGTCGGGCCGCGACGAAAAGATGCTGATGAAGCTGGTGGTCGACGGCGCCTCGAAAAAGGTGCTCGGCGCCCATATCCTCGGGCCTGATGCCGGCGAGATGGCGCAGCTTCTCGGCATTCCGCTGAAGGCCGGGCTGACCAAGGATGACTTCGATCGCACGATGGCCGTGCACCCAACCGCGGCGGAAGAACTCGTCACCATGTACAAGCCGACCTACCGGGTGAGGGACGGCGAGCGCGCCTGACGTTTTGCCCGTATCGTCACCAATGGTGCATCTATGCACCAAGGCAATGGTGCAGCGCCACTCGACCGCAGATCACCAATCCGATGCGACACTGTGCAACGATATTCTGTTCGCCGCTATTTCTGCCTGATGCGGCGAGGGAAGCGCAGCCATCTTTCCTCGACCGGCCTTGTTTCCTCGACTGGCCTGGGGTGCGCGAGGATGGTGGTGAGCTCGACCGGCAGGCTCGGCGCCAGCGGCTTTTTGGTCGCGACGCCGTCCGCGATGGCAACGATGCTGTGGTAGAATTCGGCGCCTGAAAGCGACCTTGGCGGCACGGCCTCGTGCATGATCGAGATCACCATGACATCTGGACAATTGTCCTTGATCGCTTGATGGAAGGCAATCTTCCCTTCCGGATCGAGCGCCCCGGTCGCTTCGTCGAGGAACAGCAGCCCCGGCTGCTGCAGCACGATACGAGCGACAACCAGCTTCTGTTTCTGGCCGCCCGAAAGCACCTGGTCCCAGCTCATTCCGTCACGGCTTTCATCGGCCATGTGTTCGATGAAATCGCCAAGGCCGGCTTTGTGCAGAGCCGATGCAACCTGCGTGTCGGTGTGATCGCGCTCTGAACCGGGCAGGCAGACCAGTTGCTTCAGCGAGACCTGCTGCAGCTTGACCTCCTGGGCGGCATAGAAACTTTCGACCCCTTCCGGGAAGACGATGGAGCCGCGGCCATAGGGCCACAGGCCGTTGATCGCCTTGATCAGCGATGTCTTGCCGCAGCCGGATTCGCCCTTCAGGAACGTCCACTCGCCACGCCGGAAGCGCAAATTCGCAGCACTCAGGAAGGGGGTGGCGTCCTCGCCCTGGTGGGCCAGCTCGAGTTTCTGGATGGTCAAGCCGAAAACCGGGTTCTGACGGTCGTAGCGGAAATCGGAACAGCCGGTGAGACTGTAGAATTCCTGCGGGTGTTGGACGTTTTCGATCGCGTTGGCGAGTTCGGTCACGCGTTGGCTGTTGGCGCGCAGCGCCGCAATGGAAGGCATGACATGGATGAACCACGAACATTGACCGATGAGCGAGTTGACCATCTCGGAGCCGGTTATGTAGCCCTTGAGGTCGAAACGGTTGTGGATGTAGGGCACCAGGCCCGGCGCATAGGCGACAATGCGGGCGCCGATGAAAGTGTAGACCAACTCGAAAGAACGATAGCTGGTGTTGACGATGTTCAGCCTTGCCCAGGTACGGTCGATGTCGACATAAAGCCGGTCGTGCATCGTCTTTTGCACATTCTCGCCCTGGGAGGCGGCGACGTGGAAACTGCGGCGCAGGAACGTGGTCAGTTCGCCGCGATAACTGCCTTCGGATTGCTGCATCCGGATGTTGAGCCGTTCCAGCAACCTGCCGAGCTTCACCGCGATCCAGGTGTTCAGCGGCACGTAAATGGCGACCGCCAGGAAAGCCAGGACCGCGCTGCCATAGCTGCCGAGGAACTCCAGCCCTTTCACCTCTGCCGAGGTTTCAAGCAGTTTCTGGCCGACGAAAAAAAGCGATGTGGCGACAGCCATGACCCCCATGGCGAGGCCGATGGCTCCGCCGGTCATGTCCTTGATCGATTCCTGGACGCGCTGGTCGATGTTGTCGGGAGCAGCAGCGCCGGAGGAACCGTGCTGAGCATGGAAATGCGTGTGATTGGTGTCGAGAAGCGCTGCGTTGAAACGGCTGTCCAGCCAAGCGCGCCATTTGCGATGCAGCGTCGCGGAAACAAAAGTGCGGATGCCGGTAAAGCCCGCGTCCTTGAGCACGACCAGAAGGATGAGCACGCCGGCGTTGGTGAGCAGCGATGCGAGCGGCGTGGTGTTCGCGGCGTCGTGGTAGAAGGCGATCGAGTTGACCAGTTCCCCGGATGCTTCGGCGAACCAGACGCCAGCCTTGCTGGAGAGCGCGGTAAACAGGGCGATGACCAGCGTCAGCGTCCAGGCCTCCACCCAGCGGTCCGAGAACCAGTAGGCCCGCATCAGTCCCCAGAAGCTGCGCATCGAGGAAACCGGTGTCAGGAGCGGCGGCCTTGCGGCACCGCGGAGCCATTTTTCCGATATTGAATGTCGCCCTGGTCTACCGACCCGAATCACAATCCCGCCCAACCCTCTTTTAGTTTTGTTACAGACAGTAACACCAATTGATCATTTTCCATTATCTTTTCTCGGGCTGTCGAGGATTGAACCCCTGGCCGTTGCCATTAAGCAACAGCGGCAACGCCTTGCGAGGTCGCCCTCGACGCAGATTATCCGTCATGAGTTGCTGATTCACGTGTGCAAGCGTCAGCATCTTCCCCAAGGGAAAGCTTTTTGCACAGTTTTGTTATGGGAAGAGCGTGATCGATCGGCCGATTTTTATGCTGCGGAAGACGAATCGACGCAAAGCGCGCCGTCATCTTTGTTGCCATATCGACCTGGCGGCAGCCGGAAAGTGACCGGAGGGCGTTGGCCCGGAGGGCGTTGGCTGCTGTGGCGATGTCGCCAAACGCGCCTATGGAAGGACGTCTATCAGTTCGCTTTCTTCAACTCGCCCCGCGCCTTCGCCGCCGCAACCTGGCGAATGGCGTCGGTGAGCGTGTCAACGTCTTGCGCGCCCATCACCGCATACTTGCCCTCAAGCAGAAAGCACGGCACGCCCGTGATGCCCATGCTCGATGCGGTGCCGATTTCGGTGCGCACCGCCTCGACATCTGCGTCCGTCGGCAAAAGCGTCTCGACGACGAACGCATCCATGCCGGCCTCGCGGGCGGCGTTGATCAGCACGACATGGTCGCCGAGATTGGCGCCTTCCTCGAAATTCAACTGGAACAGACGTCGAACCAGCCGGTTCTGCATGACCTCGCCGGCGGCACCAGCCCAACGGATGAGGCGGTGCGCGTCCAGCGTGTTGGGCGCAACCTTTATGGCGGCGAAGGCGAAATTGATGCCCTCGGCTTCGCCCAATGGCTCGATGCGGGCGTGGATCTCGCTGACGCGTTCGTCACTGCCGAATTTGGCCATCATGTATTCGCGGCGATCCTTGCCTTCGGGCGGGATGGTTGGGTCGAGCTGAAACGGCCGCCAGCGAATATGCACCTCGACCTCGTTTGCCGCGGCGATCGCCTTGTCGAGCCGCTTCTGGCCGATGAAGCACCAGGGGCAGACGACGTCGGAGACCACATCGACGGTAATCGACTTCTCGTCGCTCATCTTGATCTCCTGTTCCGAAGAGGTCACTTCGGCTTGCGCCACCATGTCGGCAGTCGATAACCGGATATGGGGGTCTTTCGCGGATGTTCCAGATAGCTCCAGTAGGCGAGCCATTGCTGCGTGTTGTGCTGCATCGGAACCATATAGTGGCCGGAGATCAACAACCTGTCGAGGACCCGGACGGCGACAACATAATCTTCGCGGCTGCGGGCGTCGACAATCGCCTCAAGTGCTGCATCAATCGCCGGATCGGCGACGCCGGCAAGGTTGAACGACCCTTCGGCATTGGCGGCAGCCGATCCCCAGCGCCCGAACTGCTCGATGCCCGGCGACAGCGAGTTCTCGAAGCCGCTGGCGCCGATCAGCACCTCGAAATTGAAACGTTGCTTACGTGACTGGATCTGGTCGCCGTCAAGGCTGCGGATGGTGACATCGATGCCGATCTTCGCAAGCGTGCGCTGGTAGACGGCGGCAAGGCGCTCCTCGTTCTGGGAGGCGGTCAGGATCTCGAAGCCGAAGGGTTTCTCCTCGGGATCGAGCATCACTCCATCCTGCAAGGCATAGCCCGCGCCCTTGAATATGTCGAAGGCGGCTTTCAGCACCTTGCGGTCCTGGCCCGAGCCGTCGGTGACAGGTGGCCGCCAGGTGCCGTCCATGACATCGGCTGGCACACGACCCGGGTAGGGCGCCAGGAGCGCCTTTTCCCTGTCGTCGGCCGGATGGCCGAGTGCCGACAACTCGGAATTCTGCCAATAGCTCATGGTGCGCATGTACTTGCCGCCAAACAAGTTCTTGTTGGCCCATTCGAAGTCGTAGAGCATGCCGAGCGCGCGTCGAACCACCGGATTGGAAAACTTCTGCAGCCGCGTGTTGAACAGGAACCCCGTCACCACTGGCGGGATGCCGGTGTCGAACGTTTCGGCGATCACGTCGCCCTTGTGGAAGGCCGGGAAGTCGAGATCTCGCTCGCGCTTGACCGGATCGCTGTCGTCAGCGATGGCGCAGATGCCTTTCTTGAAAGCTTCCAGCTTGGCGTTGGCGTTGAGGAAATATTCGATGGTGATCTGGTCGTAATTGTCGAAACCGCGCTTGGCGGGGATGTCCTTGCCCCAATAATTCGGGTTGCGCTTGAACACGATGCGCTGGCCAGGCGCCACATGCGCCACGGTGTAGGGGCCGCTGCCGATCACCGGTTTCAGCGTGGTCCTGTCGAAGGTCGCCTTGTCGAAAGCGTGCTTCGGCACGATCGGCGTCATCGCGATAACCAACGGAGTCTCGCGATTAGCCTTGTCGTTGAATGTAAACCGCACGCTGAGGTCGCCGGTCTTTTCCAGTTTGGCGACCATGCTCATGCGGGCGCTGTAGGGTGGCCGGCCTTTCTCGGTAAAGACCTCGTAGGTGAACAGCACGTCTTCCGCAGTCACCGGTTGACCATCAGACCATTTGGCCCTCGGATCGAGGTGGAATTCGATGCTCTTGCGCTCCGGATCAATGTCGGCAGTGTCGGCAAGCAGGCCGTAAAGACTGAAGGCCTCATCGTCGTTGCGCTGCATCAACGGCTCGAAGACGAGATTGCCGAAAATCCTGTCGATCATGCCGCGTGCCGTCGTGCGCAGGCTCTTCAGGATGAACGGGTTGAGATTGTCGAAGCTGCCAACGACGCAATAGGTGATGCTGCCGCCCTTCGGCGCATCGGGATTGACGTAGTTGAAATGCGCATAGTCGGCCGGCAGCGCCGGCTCGCCCTGCATGGCGATCGCGTGTTTCGGCTCCGACAAGGCCGGCCGGGGCGAAAGGGTGATAATCGCGGCGATCAGCCAAACAAGAACGCGGCCCATGACCGTCTCCTTACCGGGTCGGCTTGTGATTCGGAGCGCACCCTAACATGAGCCGACCGCCTCCCGGCTAATCGCGAGCTCAAGAATTGCGGGTATCGGGCTGGATTCGGCACCGCTTGCAGTGTAACACGCCGTTCGAAGTCATTCTGTTGCCTCATTTCGGCAACAGTTAGCTGGACCACACGGCGCGAAGAAGCCGGTCCCGGGATCATTTGAGAGGAAGTGCACGATATGACGAGCCTGAACAGCAACGCGTACCGCCTGTCGGTCATGGCCGCTGGAGTGGTCGGCTTTTTGGGCGCACAGCTTCCCGCTGCTCTTGCGCAGCAGCAACAGCAGATTCCGCAGGGCTGGTTCAAAGCCTGCACCAAGCAGGAAGACGTCGACATCTGCAATGTCCAGAACATCACCACCGCCGGCAACGGCCAGCTCGTCACCGGCGTCAGCCTGATCGAATTGAAGGGCAAGGTAAACCGCAAGGTGTTCCAGGTGACGGTTCCGAGCGGTCGCCTGATTCCTCCCGGCATTGGCCTCCAGATCGACACCGCGAAGGCGCAGAAGCTCGACTATGTGATCTGCTTCCCCGACCGCTGCGTGGCGGAAGTGCCGCTGACCGATCAGCTCATCAGTTCCTTCAAGAAGGGTTCGAACCTGACGCTGACCTCAGTCAATTTCCAGAACCAGCCGAACCCGATCAAGGTCGCTCTGACCGGCTTCAGCGGCGCCTTCGACGGGCCGCCGCTGCAGCAGTCGGACATCGAGGATCGGCAGAAGAAGCTTCAGGATTTCGTTGCCAAGAACAACCAGGACTTCGCCAAGAAGCTCAAGGAAGAACAGGACAAGGCGAAGACCGCCAACTGATTCCTGGGGCAAACAAGACAATTTCTCAAGCCAACAAAAAGCGGGGTCATGCCCCGCTTTTTTGTTCCGTCCGGCCATTTCTTGATCCGATCCCACGAGGCCCGCAATCGCGTCAGGTCCCCGCGCTTTTCGTCAGCTCAATGTCTTGACTGGCGTCTCGGCTCGTAGCGTCCGTCCGGCCTCTTGTCGAACATCTCGCCGATCTCCGGATGCCGCACCGGTTCGCCAGACCGATCCTCGAGCAGGTTCTGCTCAGACACGTAGGCGATGTATTCCGTTTCCGAATTCTCGGCGAGCAAGTGGTAGAAGGGCTGGTCCTTGCGCGGCCGCACATCCGCCGGGATCGCCTCGTACCATTCGTCGGTGTTGGCGAATTGCGGGTCGACATCGAAAATGATGCCGCGGAACGGAAACAGCCGGTGGCGGACCACCTGTCCGATCGAAAATTTGGCTGTTTTCATCATGGTACTCACCACTAAGTCCTAGAGTGCCGCGTCCTTGGAATGCGCAAAGACTCCCTAAGACCTTGAATTTACGCGTTACGCTTCAAAAAATCGAGCCCGACTTATGGCTGATACCTGACCTATTTGACGCAGACGCCGCATGATTTCAATGCCGAACGCTTGACGCCACGCCAAGCTACGGGCCAGCCCGCCCTGTGCTAGCGCCGGATCTGTTTCCTTAAGCCGCCGGCGAGCGCTGCAAAACCACTGCCGGGCCGCAGCCCCTCGCGCATGAAAAAGGCGCGGAGCGGCGCGAAGCCGCCGAGCACGCCAAGGCCAGCACTGCGCGCCATCTGTGCCGGCAGCATCTGCGAGAGCAGCGATTTGTTGAGCAGGTTGACCGCATTACTGCGCGCCAGGATGTCGGGCCGGCGCTTGAAATCATAGGCTGCGAGGGCCTTGACGGCGCCCGGGTCATCCCTGTTTTTGCAAGCAATTCCAATCAGATCATCGATATCCCTGATACCAAGGTTGAGACCTTGTGCGCCGATCGGCGGAAACACATGGGCGGCTTCGCCGACAAGTGCGACCCGGTTGCGCGCGAAGCACCGCGGCGTCACGCCGGAAAGCTGGTAGATCTGCCGGCCGGGTTCGACGGAAACCCGGCCCAGCATCGATTGCATCCGCTGTTCGACCCGCATCGAAAGCGCCGCGTCGTCCAGTGCGGCGAGTTCCTTCGCCGTTTCCGGCTCTACCACCCAGACAAGGCTGGACCGGTTGCCGGGCAGGGGAACCTGGGTGAACGGGCCGGTCTCGGTGTGGAACTCGGTCGACGTGAAAGAGTGGTCGCTGCGGTGGCCGAAATTGAGAACCAACGCCGCCTGCGGATAGGACCGCGCCGACGTCGAGATGCCGGCAGCCTCGCGGGCCGGCGACAAACGGCCATCGGCAGCGACGGCCAGCGATGCCGTGATCTCGCTGCCGTCAGGCAGGATCGCATGCGCATGGTCGCCGTCCAGGCGCCAGGTCTCCACCATCGCTTTTCGCCATTCGATGCCGGAATGGGCGGCAACAACACTGGCAAGCGCGGGGTTGAGCGCACTATTGGGTAAATTCAGCCCAAACTGCTGCTCGCCGATTTCGCTGGCGCGGAAAATGACCACCGGGCTGCGGATCAGCCGGCTGGTTGCATCGACGATGCGCATCACCTTCAGCGGTGCGGCCTGGGACCTCACCGCATCGAGGACGCCCAACCGCTCGAGGATCTTCAGGGCCGGGTTCATCAGGGCCGTCGTGCGGCCGTCCTGGCCATTTGCCTCGGGTCCGACGAGCGTCACGGGAAGGCCGGCGTCTGCGAAACCAAGCGCTGCAATCAGCCCTGCCGGGCCACTGCCGGCCACCAGTATCCGTGCTGTTTCCCGACGGTCCAATTCGGCTTCCCGGTTCCGATGCGAGGCGGTTGGTCCGACCTGAGGAGCATATAGATCAGATCATGCGGCTTGATCAACGCGGCGATTCGGCCCATTCGACTGCCATGACCGCCGAAGACCATGATTTCAGTCATCTCGACCGTTTCGGCCGCGCAGCGGCGAGCGTCTCGCGCAATCCTCGACTGGCGGTGAACATCGTTTTGGGCGCCGCCGTCGTCCTGGCATGGCTGTTGCTTGGCGCCATGGCCATACGTGGCGCCGAAAGCCGGGTTCCGGGCGTGGATGCACCCGGCGACACGATGCTCAGGCACCTGCCGGGGCTGCCGCTGCCGGATCTTCTCGAGCGCTTCTTCAGCCTTTGTCTTGCACCTGCGCCGCTCGACGGCGGCGTCGGCGCGCAGGCCGGAGCGCTCATCGTCATGTGGTTCCTGATGGCGGTCGCCACCATGCTGCCTTCGGCGGCGCCGATGATCCGCACCTATTGCGAGATTGCCGATACCGCGCGGATCAAGGGCGAAGCGGTCGTCCATCCGCTGATCCTGGTCGCCGGTTACCTCAGCGTGTGGTTGGCTGCGTCGGCAGTGTTTGCGGCGCTGACGCTCATCGTTCACGCCTTCGCCTCATCTGTGCAGATGCTCGATCCGGTGGTCGGAGCGACAGGAGCGGCTGCGCTTCTGGTTGCTGGCCTCTATCAGTTCAGCGGCCTGAAGGAAGCCTGCCTGACAAAATGCAAAAGCCCGTTCTCGATCCTGTTTTCGAACTGGAGCGCGAGGCCCGGCCGCATTTTCCGGCTCGGCATGGAGCAGGGCGTCTGGTGCCTCGGCTGCTGCTGGGCGCTGATGCTGGTGATGTTCGCCGTCGGTGTGATGAACGTGTTCTGGTTGGCGTTGATCGGCCTGTTCACCTTGATCGAAAAACAGACGGCGGGCAGGCTGCCAACCCGGGTCGCCGGTGCGATACTGCTTGTCTGGGCAACCGCCCTGCTAGTAGTCTCGGCATAGGGAGAGAATTCTATGGCGGATCAAGGCTGGGCAATGAAAGGAGAGTTGGTGCTCTCCTGCAATTGCACGGTTTTTTGTCCTTGCGTGCTCTCTCTCGGCAGTCATCCGCCGACCGAGGGCTATTGTCAGACCTGGGCGGGGTTCCGCATCGACGCCGGCCATTTCGGCGAGGTCGAGCTTTCCGGCCTCAATCTTGGGCTGGTCATGGAAATCCCCGGCTATATGAGCCGCGGCAACTGGACCGCCGGACTGTTCATCGACAAGCGCGCCTCAGTCTACGCGGTAAAGGCGCTGACCAGGATTTTCACCGGCAAGGCTGGCGGGACCACCTCGCTGCTCTCCATCCTGGTCGGAAAGTTCCTCGGCGTCGAGCAGGCGCCGATCACCTATGAGACGCGCGACAGGACCCGAATCTTCCAGATCCCGAAGATCATCGATGGAGCCGTAACGCCGATTTCCGGCAAGGACCGCGACAAGGATACGGTGATCAGCAATTCGGAGTACTGGATCGCACCGGAAATCATCGTCGCCAGGTCCGACAAGAGCAAGATGCGGGCCTTCGGCCGCAACTGGAATTTTGCCGGCCGCTCGGCCGAAATCTGCAAGCTGGACTGGCGGGGCCCGTGAGCAAAAAAACAACGGCCAGAAAAATCACGGCCGGAAAAATCACGGCCAGGAAAATCGCCGACAAGATTCCGAGGCCGAAGAAGAAAGTCACATGGCCGCAGGCGCGCGCGTTTTCGGTGCATCTGCTGACCGCATCAGGTTCGTTCCTGGCGTTCCTGTCGCTGGTGGCGGCGAGCGAGCAGCGCTGGACGGCGATGTTCTGGTGGCTGGGGCTGGCGCTGTTCGTCGACGGCATCGACGGGCCGATCGCAAGGAAGCTCGAGGTCAAGGAAATCCTGCCGACGTGGTCGGGCGAAGTCCTCGACAACATCATCGATTACGTCACCTATGTGCTGATACCGGCCTTCGCGCTTTACCAGCGCGGCTTCATGGGCGAGGGCCTGTCGTTCCTGTCGGCGGCGATCATCGTCGTGTCGAGCGCGATCTACTACGCCGACACCGGGATGAAGACCAAGGAGAATTTCTTCAAGGGGTTTCCCGTGGTCTGGAACATGGTGGTGTTCACGCTGTTCGTCATCGAGCCGGGACAATGGGTTTCCTTCGCCGTGGTCGTGGTGGCCGGCATCCTGACCTTTGTTCCGATCAATTTCATCCACCCGGTGCGGGTGGCGCGGCTGCGGCCGATCAACCTTGGCATGACGCTGCTATGGTGCGCTTTCGGAGCGCTGGCGCTGGCGCAGGCAGCTCTTGCCGCCTTCTACGACCAGATCGGCGTCCTGGGCGAGCAGGTGAGTGTCTTCACCAAGATCGGCATCACGGTCACCGGACTTTACCTCGCATGCATCGGCGGTATCATGCAGCTCTTTCCAACGCTCGGCGCCAAGAAAACCTGATCCCATAGAGTCTGGTCCCAAGAGAGCCTCATCAATGTCCAAAGCAATACGCATCCACGCCCATGGCGGTCCGGAGGTCCTGACCTATGAGGACGCCGATCCGGGCCAACCCGGCTCGGGGCAAATCCTGGTCAGGCACACGGCGATCGGCCTCAATTTCATCGACGTCTATCATCGCTCCGGCCTTTACCCGCCGCCAGGCGGTTTCCCGCTGATACCCGGCGGCGAGGCGGCCGGGGTGGTGGTGGAAGTGGGCGCGGACGTCGACTGGCTGAAGCCGGGCGATCGCATCGCCTACGCCGTGACGACTGGCGCCTACGCCGAACAACGCGTGATCGCCGCCGATCGCGTCGTCAAGGTGCCGGACGGCATCAGCGACGAACAGGCGGCCGCCATGATGCTGAAAGGGATGACGGCGGAATATCTGCTGCGCCGTACCTTCGAGGTGAAGGCGGGCGACACGATCCTGTTTCACGCGGCGGCCGGCGGCGTCGGGCTGATCCTCGGCCAATGGGCCAAGCATCTCGGCGCAACCGTGATCGGCACCGCCAGCTCCGCCCACAAGATCGAGCTCGCCAAGGCGCATGGCTTCGACCACGTCATCAACTACCGCGAGCAGGACTTCGTCGCCGGCGTCCTCGCCATCACCGGCGGCAAGAAGTGCGACGTCGTCTATGATTCGGTCGGCAACGACACCTTTCCGGCTTCGCTCGACTGCCTGAAGCCGCTCGGCATGTTCGCCAGCTTCGGCCAATCGTCGGGACCGGTCCCGCCGTTCAGCATGTCCTTGCTGGCGCAGAAAGGTTCGCTGTTTGCAACCCGTCCAACACTGTTCGTCTACAACGCCAGGCGCGAAGACCTGGAGGCGTCCGCCGCCGCGCTGTTCGAAATCGTGCTCAGCGGCGCGGTCAAGATCAAGATCAATCAGCGCTACGCGCTCCAGGACGCCGGCAGGGCGCATTCCGACCTCGAAGGCCGCAGGACGACCGGGACAACCATTTTTGTCCCCTGAGCCTTGCCATCGCTTGGAGCGACCTGCGTCCACTTGGACGCACAAAAGCACGCTCTGACATTTTGAATCTGCGCATCGTGCTTTCCGAAAATCGATTTCGATTTTCGGGCCGATGCGTTAGGTTTCCGCTGAAATTCTTGAAGCTCTTTCAAGACGGGTGCCGCTTTGCGACGACAGCAGGCCACGCATACCATGCCTGCGGGAACACAGAACATATCTGGCAAACCAGATGGGAGGCACTGTGAGTGCAAATCAGGACGACGCCAACCTGCTTGAGGTTCGTGGCCTTACCAAGACGTTCGGCACACTGACAGCGTGCGACCATATCGATCTCATCGTCGCAAAAGGCGAAATCCATGCGTTGCTCGGCGAGAACGGCGCCGGCAAGTCGACGCTCGTCAAAATGCTGTTCGGAACGCTGGAGCCCAATTCGGGCGAGATTTTCTGGAACGGCCAGACGGCCACGATCACCAATCCCGGCTTTGCGAAGAAGCTTGGCATCGGCATGGTGTTCCAGCATTTTTCGCTGTTCGAGGCACTGACGGCGGCCGAGAACATCGCGCTGTCGCTGGACGACGGTTCGCCGATCAGCACGATCGCCGCGAAGGCGAGGGCGCTTTCCTATAGCTACGGCCTGCCGCTCGATCCGCAATCGCTGGTCGGCGACCTCTCGGTCGGTGAGCGCCAGCGTATCGAGATCATCCGCTGTCTGCTGCAGACGCCGCAGCTCATCATCCTCGACGAGCCGACCTCGGTGCTGACGCCGCAGGAGGCCGACAAGCTGTTCGAGACGCTCGAACGGCTGCGCTCGGAAGGAAAGTCCATCCTCTACATTTCGCACCGGCTGGAAGAGGTCAAGCGTATCTGCGACCGCGCTACCGTGCTGCGCCACGGCAAGGTCGTTGGCCATTGCAATCCGCGCAAGGAAACCGCGGCATCGCTGGCGCGCATGATGGTCGGCAACGACGTGCAGGCCGTGGTGCGCGCGCCGGCCCAGGGTATCGAGACTGCGCAGCCGCTGCTTGAAATCCGCGCGCTCAGCCGCAAGCCCGCAACGCCGTTCTCGATCCCGCTCAGAAACATCAACCTGGCCGTACGCGCCGGCGAAGTGATCGGCATTGCAGGCGTCGCCGGCAACGGCCAGGGCGAGTTCTTCGAATCCGTTTCCGGTGAGGTGCCGCAGCAGGATGCCGCCTCGGTGCGTATCCGCGGCAAGGACGCCGGCCACCTCAGCATCACCGGCAGACGGCAGATGGGCGCTGCCTTCGTGCCGGAAGAGCGGCTCGGCCACGGTGCAGCACCGCGCATGAAGCTTTCGGAAAACCTGCTGCTGTCGCGCCATGCCACCGACGGCAAGGTTTTTGTCGGCGCCGGCGGAATGGTCAAAAGCGATGCGATCTATGCAGCTGCCCAACGCATCATCAAGGCGATGGATGTGCGCAAGAGCGCTGCGGACCCGGAGGCGGCAGCGCTTTCAGGCGGCAACCTGCAGAAATTCATCGTCGGCCGCGAACTCGACCGCAGGCCAAGCGTCATGGTCGTCAATCAGCCGACCTGGGGCGTCGACGCCGGTGCGGCCGCCCATATCAGGCAGACGCTTATCGAATTGGCGCGCAGCGGCTCGGCAGTGCTGGTCATCAGCCAGGATCTCGACGAATTGTTCGAGATATCCGACGCGATCGCGGTGATGCACAATGGCGAGTTGTCGAAGCCTTTGCCGATCGCCGAGGCGACGTTCGAAAAGATCGGACTGCTGATGGGCGGGGCCGAGCCGGGCCACGCCGAACACGCTCTGGAGACGTCATGATGCGCCTCGAACTCGTCAAACGGCCGCAGCGCTCGATGCTGTTCTCGGCGCTGTCGCCCTTCATTGCATTCGTGCTGACGATCATTGCCGGCGCCATCCTGTTCGCGCTGCTTGGCGTCAATCCCTTGAAGGCGTTCCAAATCTACTTCCTCGAGCCTGTCAGTCAGGTCTGGCAGCTGCATGAGCTGGCGATCAAGGCGGCACCGCTCATCCTGATCGGGGTCGGCCTGTCGGTTTGCTACAGAGCCAACATCTGGAACATCGGCGCGGAAGGCCAGTTCATCCTGGGCGGCATCGTCGGATCGAGCATTCCGGTGCTGTTTCCGCAGTTTGAAGGGCCCCTGGTGCTGCCGCTGATGCTGCTGTTCGGCATGGTCGGCGGTGCCGCCTACGCCGCCATTCCCGCCCTGCTCAAGGCGCGCTTCAACACCAACGAGATCCTGACCAGCCTGATGCTGGTCTATGTCGCGCAGCTGTTCCTCGACTGGCTGGTGCGCGGGCCGTGGCGCGATCCGAAGGGTTTCAATTTCCCGCAGACGACACAGTTCAACGACTCGGCGATATTGCCGGAACTGATGCCGGCCTCCGGCCGCGCCAATTGGGGTTTCGTGTTCGCGCTGGTCGCGGCGGTGCTGGTCTGGATCCTGATGAGCCGCATGCTGAAAGGCTTTGAGGTCCGCGTGCTCGGCTCAAGCCCCAGGGCAGGGCGCTTCGCCGGCTTCGGCATCCACCGGATGGTGTTCTTCGCCTTCATGCTATCGGGGGCACTGGCCGGACTTGCCGGCATCTCGGAAGTCTCCGGCGCCATCGGCCAGCTGCAGCCGGTGATTTCGCCCGGCTACGGCTTTGCCGCCATCATCGTGGCGTTCCTCGGCCGGCTCAATCCATTAGGCATTGTCGCGGCGGGCCTGGTGCTGGCGCTGACCTATCTTGGCGGCGAGGCGGTGCAAAGCGCGCTCGGCATCTCCGACAAGGTGGCGCGCGTGTTCCAGGGCATGCTCCTGTTCTTCGTGCTCGGCTGCGACACGCTCATTCACTACCGCATTCGTCTGATCGGCCTGGCTGCGCCGACGCTTGAAGCCGCGCCGAAGCTGGAGGAGGCCCGCTGATGGACATCACCGTCAACATTCTTTTGACCATCGCAACCGCGGCGACGCCTTTGCTGATTGCGGCGATCGGCGAGCTGGTGGTCGAACGTTCCGGCGTGCTCAATCTCGGCGTCGAAGGCATGATGATCATGGGGGCGGTCGGCGGTTTCGGCGCCGGCTATCTCACCGGATCGCCATGGATCGGGTTGTTGGCGGCGATCGCCCTGGGTGCGGTGTTTTCACTGCTGTTCGCCGTCATGACCTTGTCGCTGGCCACCAACCAGGTGGCGACCGGCCTGTCGCTGACACTGCTCGGCCTAGGGCTTTCCGGCATGATGGGCACCAGCTTTGTCGGCCAGCCCGGCGCGAGGCTGCCAAACCTCGACATTCCCGGCCTGACGGCGATGCCCGTCATCGGCAGGTTGCTGTTCGGCCAGGACCCGATCTTCTACATCTCGATTGCATTGACCGCCGCCGTCATGTGGTTCCTGTTCAAGACCCGCACCGGGCTGACGCTGCGCTCGATCGGCGACAGCCACACATCGGCCCATGCGCTTGGCATCGAGGTCATCCGCTACCGCTACCTGGCGGTGATCTTCGGCGGCGCCTGTGCGGGCCTTGCCGGAGGGCACCTGTCGCTGGTGTATACGCCGCAATGGGTGGAGAACATGACCGCCGGACGCGGCTGGATTGCGCTGGCGCTGGTCGTGTTCGCATCATGGCGGCCATGGCGGGTGCTGGCGGGCGCCTATATCTTCGGCGCGGTCTGGATCGGCCAGCTTCATGCACAGGCTTTTGGCATTCCGGTTCCCTCGCAACTGCTTTCTTCGTTGCCCTATCTGGCAACCATCGTGGTTCTCGTTCTAATCTCGCGCAACAAGCGTTTGACGATGATGAACACACCGGCTTCCTTGGGGCAGCCATTCGTTCCGGATCGCTGACGATAAAAGACAAACGGGAAGCTCCAAGGCTTAACTCAGAGAGGTAACACGATGAAAAAACTGCTTATTGCGCTGATGACCGCGGCGGCGGCATTGTCGCTGGCGGCGACCGCCGAAGCGCAGGAAAAGCTGAAAGCCTGTTGGGTCTATACCGGCCCGATCGGTGATTTCGGCTATTCGTACCAGCATGACCAGGGCCGCCTGGACGTGGAGAAGGCGCTCGGCGACAAGGTCGAGACCGCTTATCTGGAGAACGTCTCCGAGGGTCCCGATGCCGATCGTGCCTTCGAGCGCCTGGCGCGCGAAGGATGCAAGATCATTTTCGGTACGTCCTTCGGCTTCATGGACCCCGAAGTGAAGGTCGCCAAGAAATTTCCCGACGTGATGTTCGAACACGCGACCGGCTACAAGACATCAGAAAATCTCGGCATCTACAACGCACGCTTCTACGAAGGCCGCTACATCCTCGGCCAGATCGCCGCCAAGCAATCGAAGTCGGGCGTCGCCGGCTACATCGTTTCGTTCCCGATTCCCGAAGTGGTGATGGGTATCAATTCCTTCATGCTCGGCGCCCAGTCGATCAAGCCGGATTTCAAGGCGAAGATCGTCTGGATCAATTCATGGTTCGATCCGGGCAAGGAAGCCGATGCCGCCAAGGCTCTGTTCGACCAGGGCGCCGACATCATCGTCCAGCACACCGACTCGACCGCTGCCCTGCAAGTCGCCGAAGAGCGCGGACTGCAGGGCTTCGGCCAGTCTTCGGACATGATCAAGTTCGCCCCCAAGGCGCAGTTGACCTCGATCGTCGACGATTGGGGCCCGTACTATATCGGCCGGGTGAAGGCCGCGCTCGACGGCACATGGAAACCCGGCAATGTCTGGCTGGGCATCAAGGACGGCGCCGTTAAAATGGCCCCTTACACCAACATGCCCGACGACGTGAAGGCGATGGCGGAAGCCACCGAGAAGAAGATCGTCGAAGGATGGAACCCGTTCACCGGCCCGATCGCCAAGCAGGACGGCACGCCGTGGCTGAAGGAAGGCGACGTCTCCGACGACCCGACGCTGCTCGGCATGAACTTCTACGTCAAGGGCGTCGACGACAAGCTGCCGCAGTAAGCGCAAGATGGGCCAAAATCTTGACAGGAAGGGCGCCGCGCGGCGCCCTTTCGTTTAGCAAGAGCCCGAAATAGGGATCGATTTCGGGAAGGGTCATGCGCAAAATCAGGTGTGATGTTATGCGGCGTCCTTTGCCGCCCGAAAGGACGCGGCGCCGTAGGGCGAGATGCGGTCAGACCGCTGAGCCGTAAAGATCGTAGGCGTCGGCACGGTCGATCTTGACGGTCACGACATCGCCGGCGCGCAACGGACGCCGCGACTGGATATGCACCGAGCCGTCGATTTCGGGTGCGTCGTATCTGGTGCGGCCCTTCGCCGAGGTGCCATGCGCCTCGTCGATCAGCACTGGCAGACGCTTGCCGACCTTCCTGGCGAGTTGCGTTGCCGAGATCTTCTGCTGGCGCTGCATGAAACGGTGCCAGCGCGCCTCCTTGATCTCCTGCGGTACCTGTTCGAGGCCGAGGTCGTTGGAGCGGGCGCCCCTGACCGGCTCGTATTTGAAGCAGCCGGCGCGGTCGATCCTGGCTTCGTCCAGCCAGTCGAGCAGCATCTCGAAATCGTCGTCCGTCTCGCCGGGGAAGCCGACGATGAAGGTGGAGCGGATCGCCAGATCCGGACAGATTTCGCGCCAGCCGCGAATGCGGTCGAGCGTCTTTTCGCCATGGGCGGGCCGACGCATGTTCTTCAGCACTCGCGGCGAGGCGTGCTGGAAAGGAATGTCGAGGTAGGGAAGGATCGTTCCTTCGGCCATCAGCGGGATGACATCGGCGACATGCGGGTAGGGATAGACGTAGTGCATGCGTACCCAGACGCCGAGCTTGCCGAGTTCCTCCGACAGATCGAGGAATTTGGCCCGCACTTCGCGATCGCCGAACATGCTGGTCTGGTATTTGATGTCGATGCCGTAGGCGCTGGTGTCCTGCGAGATCACCAGGATTTCCTTGACGCCGGCCTTGGCCAGTTTCTCGGCCTCGCGCAGCACGTCGGCCGCCGGCCGCGAAACGAGATCGCCGCGCAACGCCGGGATGATGCAGAACGTGCAGCGGTTGTTGCAGCCCTCCGAAATCTTGAGATAGGCATAGTGGCGCGGCGTGAGCTTGACGCCTTGCGGCGGCAACAGATCGACATAGGGATCGTGGCTCGGGGGCGCGGCCTCATGCACCGCGGCCATCACGCTCTCGTAGGCCTGCGGACCGGTGATGGCGAGAACGTTGGGATGTTTTTCGCGGATGACGTCCGGTTCGGCGCCGAGACAGCCGGTGACGATGACCCTGCCGTTCTCCGAAAGGGCGGAGCCGATGGCATTGAGCGATTCATCGCGAGCCGAATCGAGAAAGCCGCAGGTGTTGACGACGACCAGATCGGCGCCGTCATGCTTGCGCGCGATCTCATAGCCCTCGGCGCGCAGGCGCGTGATGATGCGCTCCGAGTCCACGAGGGCTTTGGGGCATCCAAGGCTGACGAAACTGACGCGAGGGGCAGACATTTGCGGTTTCCAATGGACGCGGGCCGGAAACCCTTAGGCCCGGCCCGGAAGTCTCGATGCATGTTGATCTTTTGAACTTTCGCAGAAGCTCAATTCGCACGGCGCAATAGCATAGTTCCGCAATCAGGCAAACCGAGGAATGGCTTGGCGCCTCGGGCGGGCCTGCACGCTAAGACCGGCACTGCTCAGGTTTCAATGGCCGCCCGGCCCGAACCAGGGCGCCAGGAACGCAAACTGTTCGGGCCACTGCTGCACAGCACCATCCAGAAGCATCTTCACGGCGACATAGAAAATGATCACCAGGCCGATATAGGCGATCCAGCGGTACTTATGCAGGAGGCGAGCGACAAACGAAGCGGCGAAGCCCATCAGCGCAATCGACAGCGCCAAGCCGATGATCAGGACCGTCGGATGGTCCATCGCCGCGCCGGCGACTGCAAGGACGTTGTCGAGAGACATCGAAACGTCGGCAATGACGATCTGCCAGGCTGCCTGAGCGAAGGTCTTGCGCGGCCCCTTGCCGCCAATCGTCCCGCTTTTGTCATAATCGACATTCGACAACGCTTCCGTCGCGTCATGTTCCTGCTCGTAGCTGACACGCAACTCGCGCCACATCTTCCAGCACACCCAAAGCAGCAGCAGGCCGCCGGCTATGAGGAGAATGGGGCCGATGGTGAGAAGCCACTGGGTGATCAGAGCGAAGAAGATGCGAAGCACGGTGGCCGCCGCAATGCCGACGAGAATCGCCTTCTTGCGCTGATCCGACGGCAGGCCCGCCGCAGCAAGGCCGATGACGATGGCATTGTCGCCGGCAAGCACAAGGTCGATGGCAATGACCTGGAGCAGGGCCGCGAGGCCGGCGGCGGTAAAAATTTCCATCAGCTGGAATTTCCTTGCTTGGTCGCCAATCGTTCGTGCCCGGACGCCCTAACGTGTATGGTTCCCGTGCGTCAAGGCTCCACTGCGATAAAGACGGCAAACTGCCTATCGCGGGCGACATCTCCAGCAGCCGGTGAAAGCTGCCAATCGAACGGCGCCCCGGTCGTCAGGACGCATTGCACCGCAGACGTCCGCTCACAGTGCAGGCCTCAAACGAGGGTGGAGCGCAGAGGACAGGGTTGAAGCGCGCCGCCAGCGCAATAGATTTCGGGGACCGAAGAGTACGATGCCTAAAGTGTTCCTCACAGGAGAGGCTCGTGACGTCTGACGACAACACACCCGTCCTTTCCGGGGCACCAATCCTTTCCGGGGCAATCGGGGAATACCGCGAGTTCGATCCTGCGGCCGCACTCGAAGGGCATTTCCAGTGTGCCTGGTCCAATACATTGCGCCCGGACGCGGCGAGCCTGTCGGCCGTGGTCCCCGACGGCTGCGTCGACATCACCTGGATTGACGGCGATCTGGTCGTGGCGGGCCCCGACGTGGCCGTTGCCCTCTCTACTCTGACACCTGGCTCTACGGTGATCGGCGCCCGCTTCCGACCGGGTGCGGCAAGCCGATGGCTCGGCCTGCCGATGTCGGAAATCGTCGGCGGCCGGGTGGCGCTCAGCCACTTCTGGGGAGCGCTTGCGCGCGAAATCGCCGAAAAAATTGGCGAGGCGTCCTCGACGATAGAGCGGATGCGGGCGATGCAAGCGGCACTCTGCAGGCTTGCGCCGGATGTCGAGCCGCCGCCTGCGGACATGGGATTTGCCTTCAACGCGCTGAAAACCGAATCCGCCGGTCCGGGCATGGCGGTGATCCTCGACCGGCTCGACGTCAGCCCGCGAACGCTTCGCCGCCGCTGCCAGGAGGCTTTCGGCTATGGCCCGAAGACGCTCGACCGCATCCTCCGCTTCCAGCGGTTCCTGAACCTGGCGCGGCAGTCCACCGAGCCGCGCCTGGCCGGTCTGGCGTTCGAGGCGGGCTATTCCGACCAGGCGCATCTGACGCGCGAGGTGCGGCGCCTGTCGGGCTTCTCGCCGGCGACGGTTCTGCGGCAGCTCGGCGCCTGAGCTGGCCGTTTCGTTCAATACGCCACCGCCAACGCGGCCTAGTCTGCCTTCGTTGAAAGGAGGCAGATATGACGATCTACAAATCCCGCATCATCACCGTGTCCATCGACCGGGACTGGCGCGAAGTCTATGACTTCGCCTCCATCCCTGAGAATTTCCAGCGCTGGGCGGCAGGCCTCGGCAGGCGCTTCGAAAGATCGGGCGAGGAATGGACCGCGGAGGACCCCGACGGCCGGCCCATCCGCATCCGCTTCTCCCGGCCGAACGAATACGGCGTCCTCGATCACATCGTCTTTGCCGATGACAAGGAAACCCGCAATGCGGTGCGCGTGGTTCCTAACGGGACCGGCGCGGAGGTCATGTTCGTGCTGTTGAGGACGCCGGACATGACGGAGGAGATATTCGCTGCCGACGCCGAGGCCGTGCAGCGCGACCTCAACAGCCTGAAGGCAATGCTCGAGCGCTGAGCATCCAAAAACCGCGAAAGGAGAAGATCATGGCCAAATCCAGCAACGACAAGCGCATCGATTATGTCGAGTTTTCCGTCGGCGACATCGCGCGCTCGCGCGACTTCTATGGAAAGGCGTTCGGCTGGTCCTTCAAGGACTACGGGCCGAGCTATTGCGAGTTCAACGACGGCCGCCTGACCGGCGGCTTCGCTCTGGGTGGCCAGGGCAAGGCGGCAGGCGGACCGCTGGTGATCCTTTATGCCGACAAGCTCGACGAGACCCAGCGCCATGTCGAGGAGGCCGGCGGAAAGATCGTCAAGCCCGCCTATTCCTTCCCGGGCGGCCGCCGCTTCCATTTCTCCGATCCGGACGGCTACGAGCTGGCCGTGTGGTCGGACAAGTGAAGAAGGTGAGGGGCGCCGAGCCGAGTCCGGTGCCTCTTCACATGGTTTGCGCGGGCCATCGGGACTTAATGCGGCTCTTGGCGCCAGGAGTGGAGATAACACCGGGCGAGCCACCGATTGCGCGGCAGGTGTCCCCGCGCTGAACTCCTTGGAGATGCCTGCCGCTGCTGTTGTAACAAATTGATCTCGCATCGTATAAGGCTGGCCTGAGGACCATCGCATACCGCACGGCGCATGACGGAACCGACACGAACGACAATACGGCAAAGGCTGTATGCTTTTTTGATTGCAGGCCTGGGCGGGCTGGCCGCATCGGCAATCTCGTTTTCAATGACGCTCTACGAAGCTGCCCATCCGCCAAAGGTGCCGGTTGTGCAGGCAGGCCAGCAAATCGATGCCGGTCGCTGGTTTGTGACCTTGCGAACGGCACGTGTCGGAACCGTGCCGCCGACAGGCGTTCCCCCATCGCGGCCCGTGCAGCTTGTGATGGTGGACATGGATGTGGTGAACCGTTCCGCCACCCCCAACAACGTGCTCCATCGCGTCGTCACGCTCAGCGCGCCGGCGCAAAAGCTGCCGATGCCAACGGGTTATCTCGATCGTGACAAGTATCTGGCGGGATATTTCAATCCCAACATGCCGGAACGCCTGACCATGGCCTGGGAGTGGCCGGCCGGTGTGCCCGTGCCCGACAAGGTGACGATCACCGTCACCGGCCAGATCTACAAGCTGCGTGACAATGTCTACGGCGCAAGCGGGTGGTTCGACCGTGATCCGGTTGCGACGGTCGACCTGCCGGTGGAGAAGGCGCCATGATGCGCATGCTGCGTTCGGTGCTGGCGCTGCTGTTGGCTGCCGCCGTGCTCTACGGCATGCAGCACACGCGCCCGCTGTACAGCGACATTACATCGCCGATAGTCGCTTCGGGCGGGATGAACAAGCGTGTGGAGGCCCGCGCCTTCGCGCTTTCGCTTGACAGCGCCAGGGTGGCGCGTGTTCTCAACGTCGAGACCTTCGGCAAGTCAAAGACCTACACGAGTTCCGGCGTATGGGTTGTGGTCGAAGGCGAGGCCGAGGCGAAATTCGAGACCCTGGGACTCACATCGGGCGAGTGGCTGAGCCGCAGCGGCATCCGTTATGTCCTGACCGACCGCTTGTGGGCGACGATCGAAATGATGCCGGGCGATGTCTACCAGCCCGGGCTGCCACGCCGGGTCCTTCTGGTGTTCGAAGTGCCGGAGGATGCCGTCGCCGACGGCACCGTCGTGGTCGCACCCACAAAATTGCTGCCGCTCGACGACGAGATCCGCATCGCCACGAACATTTCGGGCAAAGACATCGAGCCGGCGATCACCATCCGCCGCAACGAAGAAAGGCCGCCATGGACAGTTCTCCCGCAAAGGTGACGTCAACGCGGCGAGGCTACTGGCTGAGCATGATGGCGCTGGTGGTCGCACTGCCTGCCGCGCTGGCCGTGCAGACGTGGGGAAGCATCAAGGACTGGCGCTCCCAACATCTGCGCCAGCCGCTATCTGCGAGCTTGGGACAGCCGGTCGATTATGCCGGCGCCAGCTGGACCGTGACACGCTTCACCAGACTGGCAGGCAGCGCGGGCAGCGCCGTCGTGCTTGCCGAATTCGAAGCTCTCGCTGCTGACCCGAAAGCGCTCGGCTCGGTTCCATGCGAGGTGCGGCTTTCCGATGGCAGCGGTCGCGAATGGCGGCCAACCCTGTTTGCCGATCCGGTGGTCAGGAAGCAATATCCGGAGGCCGAGCAACGGTCCCTGTGCGGCGGCATGGCATTCGCCGCGACGGAGCCCGGCAAACCGGCACGGATGGCTGCCAGTTTTTCGATCCCACCTGCGGCGAGCGGCCTCAGGCTGTCGATCGCCCTCTACTCGGCGCTGCCGAGTTATCTCAGCGTCAGCGAGCCGCGGACCTGACGCCATTCGCTTCGCCAGCCATGGCGACCGCGGTCTCGAGCACGGCTGCAAGCAGCGCGACCCGGACCGGATCGAGCAGGATTCCTCCGTCGAGGTCGCTAGGGCTGCCGATGAACAGGCTGATGGCATCGGCGAAGATCTGCCAGGTCCCGAGATCGTGCGCTCCGATCAGCCTGGTCAGGCCATACCATGTCCAGGCGCCGGCCCACGAGATCGCCTGATAGGCGATGACGAAGGTGACAAGCGTGGCCAGGCCGGCACTGAGCGTCAGCTTGACGCAAGTCCAGACCGGCGAATAGCGGCTGCGGTAACCGTCAACGAAGTGAGACGCGAAATCCTTCAGCCACTTCTGCCAGGAGGTCGCTCGGGATGGCGCAGGACCGGGAGCGGCCGGCGCGGAAAGCTCATAGCCGTTGATGATCGCCGCCATCACCAGCCAGACAATCGGCAGCAACGCGAAAAAGAATAGATTCTGAAGCTGCTCGCCGAAGGGAAGCGGCCGGAATTCCACTGGAACGAACTGGCCGGCCGCGGCCGCCTGACTTACCGGCGCAAGCAAATCGAGGCTGAGTTGTTGCAGAGCGGCGCCTGCGCCAAGCCAGCGGATGAACTGGTCCTTCCATACGCCGAGCGCGTAGAGGCCGATGAAGACCCAGGTTGCGTCCGTCGCCACGATCAGCAACCGCCAGTAGGGGTGAGACGCCCGCGCATTCAGTCGCTTGGCGGCAAAACGCACCAGCCAGCATATGACGATCGACAGTGCCACGCCGCTCGACTGAAGAATGGCGAAGATGTCGACGCTCTTGCCGAAATCGGCCTGGGCGAGCGCCATGCGCGAATATTCGCGAACCGTATCGCCAAGAAAACCCCAGGCGGCATAATAGGCGAAGAACGGCAGGATCGCAGCGGCGGTAATCGCCAAGACCGGCTCGCGCTTTGTTTCGTCCACTTCCTTTTTGGCTTTTTGCCTCAGTGCCGCCACCGCCGGCATATGCGGCCGAAGCACCACGAACATCATGACCAGCACCGTCAGCTTGGCGAGGACCACCAGCGACAGCATGACCATTCCGCCCAGCGGGAATTGGAGGCCGATCGTCACGGCGCCCTGAAGCAGCAGACCACGAGCGATCATACCCAGGCAGCCGACAAGCAATAGCTGCGGCCAGCACTGGACAAGCAACCTCGCGGTTAAGGCAAGCGGCCGATATATGTCCCCAATTGCCGTGGTCATCGCGTCGGCTTCGTGCTCCGATCCTGGATTTTGTTTCACCAAACGGTCCGCCTTCAGACCGTTGCGATCAAATTGAAACCACCTGGGGTTGAATACGATCGGAGGTATCGCAAGTTCACCTGATCCGCCTTGCAGGTGATGGCAGCTGCGGTTCAATCACGGCATTCGGTGTCCGTCAAATCCGTTCATAGCGCGACCATGCTCGGCCAAGTTGTTTCCGGGCGATCGGGGATCCCCGTCATCTTCCAAATCAATTCATCAATTCGCCAAAACCCTTTGGAATCACGTAGAAATCGAACCTGGCTCTTAACTGCGTTGAGTTATCGCCATCCCCCATGCGCAGTCAATAGCTTGTGCTTTTCGAAGATCGCCAGTTTCTGCGGATAAGTGATCCGCACCTTGGCGTTGCACCCGTCGCACTTGAAGTGGGCGATCGTTTTCAGCGCAGAGCCCTTCCTTACCGCCGGATGCGAGCAATCCGGACAAGCGAATGTGAGGGCAACATCAGACAGGTTTTCGGCCAAACCCATTTCCATCTCCTTCGCAAGCGCTGTGGCTACACTCTGGCGAGACTCAAAAGGCAATTAAGATGCCAATCCGGCTGTCCCAAAGCGGGACAAGAACGATTCGTCTCGGAAAGCCGCCAAGCTAGCGCGCCTGTTCTGCGCCCTTTGAACGACGAAGCGACCTGACCTCCTCCAGCAGTTCGTGCTCACTGGTCGTAATGTTTCGGAAGATTGCGACAATCATCACCGCCAAGGCTTCGGCATCCCGGCTCAAGGGGTCGATGTGTTCATCTGCGCAAACCTGATCGTACACGCGTTCACAAATAGCCAGATCGTGAGGGCTGAGGCGGGTGCGATTGAAACGCCGGTGCGGCATTGCGAACCTTCGAGGCTCGCTGCCCGTGCAAAAGAAGCGGGCCTTTGCACAAACGCGAACCGTCGAGTGGTTGTTCCCGGCTGCAAGCTTCTGTTGCACCGACCACCGGCAGGATCCGCATCTCGCCTCCACGCAATTACGCCAACGTGCGTCGTGGGATGGCGTATAAATCCGTCTGTGGTCGTCATTTGACGACTGTTCAAAGCGGTATCCGTTGAGCATTCTCAGCGCCAAGCGCGGGGGCGGAGATGTTTTTCAAACAGAATCCACAGAATTCAATGGATCATCTAACAGACGATCCCATTATCCGCTGCGATATCGCAGATCGGGTATTAAAGGCCGCCGAGAGCGATGGGAATCTGCCGATTGCGTGGCGCGTGTACAGATCGCCGCAAGTTGCGGAAAAAACCCGTCAAACCCGCGCGTCTCCTGGTCCAATGCATGTTGCCCAAAAGCATGCCCTCGGGGCCGGACACGAGGGTGCGCAGCCAAGCGGCCGGCGCCGCTTGGGGGGCGTGGGGTAAGGACGCTCGACGGCGCCGGCCAGGCGGATTGGGGGTCCGCCGCCGTTGGATAGTACCGATTTTGGCAAATCAAGTAATTCCGTTATCGCGGAATGTCACGAGCCGGTCGACAACGCTCAGTCCTTTGCATCGTCATCGTCTTGCACAGAGCCATCGTTTTCATCTGCCTGGCTTTCAAACCCGGCCAACTGCCGGTCGGCCACTTCTTTGGCGAGGCCCACCAGGGCGTCGACCTCTTGCATCTGGTCCACATGACCGCGATTGGCGACATGTTTGCGGATCCTCTTCAGTTGGTCGGAGGTTCGTCGCAACGTTTGCGCGATTGACAGCTTCTTGGCCACGCCTGCATCTCCTGCATCCCAACCAACCATCCAGACGAGCAAGCGTTCCGGCTGGAAGGCTTTTGCGGCAAAAAAGTCGATACTCCATCGACCGGCTCGATACAGCCCTCGCAACTGCGACAGGCGGTCGTGGCATCAAAGGTGCGCCGCAATGGGTCAACATGTCTGGCACCGCAATTGCATGGGCATTGATGGGGGGCGAGTGGGGGGCCCCGCCGCTTCGCAAATGGAGTGGCGGGGCTTTTTTGCGTTCTTCATTGGCAAGTGCTCAATGATGCAGCAACTCGCCAAAGATGATGCCTCTGGTGTGCTTGTTGGTTCTAATCCTGGAAGTCCGCGCCTTCCATTGAGCAAGTTCGAGTGGCCCGGCAGCTCTACTGGGGGACTGTCAGCAGGCCGCCGGGCCAAGACCAGCGGGCTTAAGAGGAGGCGCTGTGCTGGCTGAGCAAAATCTGCGCTCAAGACAACGCAATAGCATCATTCGAACGAACACTTCCGTCCATCCAGATCTCGTTGTTTTTGATGCCGGCTTCGACGCAGGGCAGGTGAGGGGCGGGCGCCGCTGACCTCTTAGTCGTCTGCGACGCCAAGGCCCGCTTTCCTTAGCGAGCCCAGGAACAACTCGACATCTTGCGGACGGGCCAACCGCGCCGAAACCACCTGGCGCATGTTCTTCACCAAATCAGGTTGATTTTGGTTCAGCCATGCGACCTCGCGATCAGCCGCGATTTTGTAGCCTCCCTCACCGAAAACGGCAGCGGCAAGCAAATGATAGATCGGATTCGACGGAAATGGCGATTTGTTGATCCACATAGCTGCCTGAGGATAATCCCCGCTGAAATACGAGCAAAGGGCCAGATCCACGTCATAGTAACCTGGCCCTGGGTTCTTCTGACGCGCCTCCGCTATCAACTGGCATCCGTCATGCCAATTTCCAGAAACCGCCAGGCGCTCTCCATATTCGCCCATAAACTCGGTGTCGTTCGGGTTGATGGTCAAAGTCTGCTTGCCCACTTTCAATGCGGCATCGATCTCCTTGTGGAAATAGAGCGCAACCATTTCCGCCTGGCGTCCCCGGATGTTGACAGGATCAAGCCCCACAGATCGCCTTGCCGCCGCCAAGGCGCGATCGAGCGCAGCGGCGGACTCAGCGGGGTTGGCTGAAAACTCGAATCGGTAGTCATCTATGTAGATCAGCGAGAGAAGACCCCAAGCGGTGGCGTAGGTCGGAAAGCGGTCCACCGCCTTCTCAAGGCACGCGCGTACCGATGACCGGCTTTCTGCATCGACACCGACCCGATATGCGTAAAAAGAAAGCGTGCAAGAGTAGGCGGCCCAATCGTCGGGCGGATTGACGACGTGGAGATTGGCGTCTGCCTGGAAGATGACGCCATATGCCTGGGCCAGGCTCGATGACACATTACGCGCGATGTCCGTCTGGACTTCCACAAGCTGCGCCACTTTCAGCCCGCCATCATAGCTTTCTGCCCACAGAACCGAGTTGTCCGCCCGGTTGAGCAGCCGGACCCGAAGCCGGAAGGCATCGGTCGACAGGTTCACGCTTCCGGCCAGGACAAATCGTGCCGGCGAGATCGATGGATCCTCCCCCTTTGCGGCCGACTCCACGACCACGATATCCTTGAATTTGGAAAGCTGGCTGACGACTTCCTGCCTCAATCCACTCGCGATGGCCTTGGAGGCTTCCGTTCCTGAAAGGTCGTCAAACGTCTCGACCAGCAGTCGCGGGATCTCAGGCGAAGTCGGGCGAACGTCGCTCCTCGCCAATCCCAATGCCAGAACAGCCAGTGCCGCGATGATTGCCGCAAGAGCCACCGTCAGCCATGATGCCTTCATCCATCGAGCAGGGGGCGGGACTTTCTCTGCTCGGTTGACCGGCAAGGCCGGCTCAATGGTCTCGAGGGGCGATCGCACCGAGAACGTTGGAACGTAACCGCCTTTCGGGATCGTGATGAGAATAGGATCGTCGTGTCCGGCAGTCAGGTAGTATCGTTCGAGCCCGCGCCGGAGGTGGCCAGCCTCGATGCGGACAATCGGATCCGTCTGCGGGTCGAAGGACATGTCACGGCCGAACACTTCGACTGCGATCGAATAGGCCTTGATCCGATCACCGCGACCCGCCAGCGTCTCCTCCACCACATGGCTGAGGAAGCGGCGCTCGCGACCGGTTGCATCGAAGTCCGCGCTGTTGAGTATCCGGGCAAGCTGGGCACGACAATCCTCTGGAGCGAGCCCATGTTCCCTCCCTATGGCTGGTTCGGCCCGGATCACCTTGGTTTCCCTCACCTGACGTTCTGGGGGTACTACTCCCAGTTATATTTCATTTTTCGCCGGCTACCCCGCTGCGTAATTTATATCCGCGAGAGCCTGTTCTTGCAATACTAGTAGTCTGAACGGATAACGCTGGGACGACGGCAACGGTTTGCGCAATGCGCCGGCGGATGACACACGAATCAAAGAGTTAGGCGGCCTCACCGGCAGCGCGGTTTGAATTTGCGATTTACAGGCTTGTGCCCGACCGAGCTCGGTATGGATGTCCAGAAATTACCCTGTTGCCCACGTAACTTACATTCCTCAGCCGCCTCCCTGCGATAGGCTAGGGTGGTTTCGGAAGAACACGAATTTGCGCCATGAGGATGGACGACGAACCGGCTGATAGACAAAGAGCGGTCTCGACTGCGGTTCGTCGGTTCCCGCTATTTGAATTGGCGATCCATCGGCTGATGGGCCGAAGTGAGGGCTTTCAGGATATGTGCGAGGAACTTGCTGAGGCGGAGCTGGCACTCTTGAGGATCGACAAGGTGCCGCCGGCATTGCGCGAGTCCAGACGAGCCGAATGGCAGGAACTGGTGGATCGGTTGGTTGGGGAGGTCGGAGCCGTGCTGCGCGCGGATGCCGCCCGGAAACCGCATGTCATTCCTTGGCCGCCACGCCAGAACTAAGCGGAGGCTGGCTTGGAATTTCTGTCTGGCAATCGACCTCCACCAAACTATAGCAGCCGTGCTCCCGGCACTGCTTGTCGTCACGGTAAGCCCCGATAGCGGACCCGAGGGGCTCGATTCCGCACGGGACTGCTGTTCCCGAAGTAGGCCCGGCACTGTCCGTCCGTGACCGCACGAACAAATGCACCGCTGTCGACATGAAAGACGATCGGAAACCGATATCCATTAGCTGAGCGGCACGAATAGAGATATGTTGTCACTGCGGGTGCAAGACGATCGCATCGGACATGAAGTAAAGGACGGAACTGGAGGGGACTTCGATATGGGAATCATCCGAGCTCTCGTGTTGGTTTCGGCTGGAACAGCGGCAGCGCTGTTTGCGGTGCCGGCGATCGCTGCTGACGCTGCGACGCAGCTTCCTGAGGCCGCACCCGTGCCTGCTGAAGCCGCGCCAGCCTGGACCTTCACCGCAGAGCCCTATTTCTGGATGGCAGGCATGAAGGGCAGGGTCGGCGTCAGGGGCCTGTCGCCGGTCGATATCGACGTCGATTTCGGCCAGATCTTTGACCACATCGATTGGTCTCCCCCGCCGGTCATGCTTGCCGGTGAGGCGCGCAATGGCCGCTACGCTCTGTTCACCGACTTCATCTACCTGGGCCTCGAGGCCGACGGCACGTCGCCCGGCCCGTTGGCTCTTTTTTCGGCCGAAGCGAACATGAACACGGTGGTGTGGACCTTCGGCGGCTCCTATCGGGTCTTCGACAATGGCACCGCGACCTTGGACGTTCTGGCCGGCGGACGGCTTTGGCACCTCGATGCGGATCTGACCGTTACTGGCCCTCTCGCCGTAAGAGAGGCCAGCGGCAGCCAGACCTGGGTCGACCCCATTATTGGCGTGGCCGGCGACGTTGCTCTCGGCAACGGATTCGGACTCCATGGCGAGGCCGATATCGGTGGCTTCGGCCTTGGCGCCGACCTCGATTGGCAAGTGCAGGGCACGCTTCAATACCGGTACAGTGATTCGGTCACGCTGGAAGCGGGCTATCGCTACCTTGCCGTGGACTACGACGACGACGGATTTGTGTTTGACATAGCAATGCAGGGACCAATCATCGGCGCCAGATTTCGGTTCTGATTGGATCTGAGCCTGGGATGACTTCGAACGGGAGAAGAGTTTGGGAAACTGTTTCGTGAGTCTGTCCAAAGTCAGGCGGATCAGTAACGTTTTGTTGGCGTCGGCGTTGGTTGGCCTGCTGTGGGGGTGCGCCTCCCGTCCGACGAATGTGCTGCTGCCCGTGGCCGATACCTCTCCTTCCTCAAGCAAGGTGGAGATGCTGGTCACAACGACACGCAGTCGTTCCTCCAATCCGGCACAAATGTATACGGGCGAGCGCGGACTGGCCCCCTCGTTCGCGGAAATCACGGTTTCGATCCCTCCGCCTTCGGTCCGCAAGGTTGGAGAGGTCGCATGGCCCAAGAAGCTGCCATCAAACCCGGCGACCGATTTTGCCGTCGTGCAGGCCCAGGAATTGACGCTCGAGACAGCGAAGGGGTGGCTTAGCGCCTCTGTCAGGAAGAGCCCGGATCACAGCGTCCTCGTCTTCATTCACGGATTCAACAATCGCTTTGAAGACGCGGTCTATCGTTTTGCGCAGATCGCGAAGGACACGGACACGCAGAGCGTCCCGATCCTGGTCACATGGCCCTCCCGAGGCAGTGCGCTGGCTTATGGCTACGATCGCGAAAGCACCAACTACACGCGAAATGCGCTTGAACTGCTGTTCCAATATCTTGCACGCGATCCCCAGATAAAGGAAGTTTCGATCCTCGCCCATTCGATGGGCAACTGGCTTGCGTTGGAAGGCTTGCGCCAGATGGCCATCCGCAATGGCGGCCTTCCGGCGAAGTTCAAGAACGTCATGCTGGCCGCGCCAGACGTCGACGTCGATGTTTTTCGCACTCAGATTGCCGACATGGGCAAACAGCACCCGCAGTTCACCCTCTTTGTCTCGCAGGACGATCGCGCGCTCAAAGTTTCGCGACGGGTCTGGGGCGATATCCCCCGGCTCGGATCGATTGATCCGGAACAAGCTCCATACAAGGAAGATCTCGCCAGCAACAACATAACCGTCATCGATCTGACGAAAGTCAAATCCGGCGATCCTTTGCATCACGGCAAGTTCGCCTCGTCACCGCAGGTCGTGCAACTGATTGGGGCGCGTATGGCCGGCGGCCAGACGTTGACCGACAACAGGATAGGCCTCGGCGACACGATCATTCACGCAACGACCGGTGTGGCGGCAGCGGCGGGCAGCGCAGCAGGGTTGGTGATTGCGGCACCTGTTGCAGCCGTCGATCAAAACAGCAGAGAAAATTTGGGCAATCACATCGGCGCCTTGACGGGGTCCCAGGCCAGCCGGAAATCGAGTGCCGGCAAGGAATGCGTTGGCTCCGCCACAAAAGGTTGCAAGAAGTAGGCCCTCGGTTGGCTTGCGCGGAGTAATTTCGAGGTTGGCGCACGACTCCTCACACGCTCAGCTGCGGCTTTGTTGTTGCCCTGTTACGTGCTTGCCCACGTAAATTACATTCCGCCCCGGATTTTTGGGCCTACCATCCATGCAGAGCGAAAGAAGTAGTCGTCGAGGTATCACACTCGAATGGCTCTGATGCGAGTTGCTGTCGTCCTGGACCGAACCATGGATGCGACGGCAGGGGGCGCAGGAAAACGTATGATATTGCTCAGGGAGCCTCTGCTGCATTTTGCTGTCATCGGTGCGATCCTGTTTGGCGGCTATTCCTGGCTGAACGACAGGCAAACCGAAGCGACAGCCGCCGAGCCGATCCGGCTCGGTGAAGGCGACGTGCGCTGGCTCAAGCAGACTTGGTCGAGCCAATGGCTGCGTGAGCCAACCGCCGATGAGCTCAAGGGTCTCGTCGACGATCTGCTAAATGAGAAAGTGATGGCGCGCGAAGCGCAGGAGATGGGCCTTGAGCAGGACGACACCATCATCCGCCGCCGCCTGGCGCAAAAGCTGAAATTCCTTGTCGAGGACACCGCCCAGCTTGCCGAGCCGACCGAAGCGGAACTGCGGCAGTTCCATGCCGCCAACCCTGCACACTTCGAAACGCCCGGAAAACTTTCGTTCCGGCAGGTCTACTTCAACCCGGAGCATCGCAACGATGCCGCGGCGGACGCGACCGCCGCGCTGGGTGCGCTGTCAGCGAATACAGAGGACGGTTCGACCGCGGGCGACCGGCTGCTGTTCGGCGACAGCTTCGCCGATACCGACGAGTTGGCACTGTCCGGAATGTTCGGTGCGGATTTTGCGCGCGCGGTGTTTGCACTCGAAGCCGGCCGATGGCAGGGGCCGATGAAATCCGGCTATGGCTTTCATCTGGTGCTCGTCACGCAGCGTACAGCGACCACCCTGAAGCCCTTCGGGACGGTCAGGGATGCGGTCCTTTCTGAGTGGCGCTCTGCGAAGCAGACCGAGCTCAGCCGCGATTATCTGATCGCGTTGCGCAACAAGTATGGCGTCGAGCTGGACGACACCACGAAAGCGGTATTGGGGCCCGAGCCCGCACCGAAAGTGGCCACGCAATGAACCCGCTGACCAAATGGTCTGCACTCGTCCGAGGTGCCCGCGCCGCGACGGAGTGCGTTCGGCTGGTCGTGCTGACAGCGGCCATCGCCATGCTGTTCTCGCAGGTTGCCTCGGCGCACGAGGTGCGCCCAGCCTACCTCAGCGTTCAGGAAGAAGCGCCGAACGCGTTCAGCGTGCTGTTCAAGACACCGATGCAGGGTGACGCGCGTCTGGCGCTGTCGGCAGCATTCTCGGGCAAGGTCGAGAACCTCACGCCGGTCGTCTCGCGCCCGACCGGCGACGCAATGGTGCAGACCTGGCAGATGCGCGCGGTCGAGCCGTTGGAAGGCCAGGTAGTATCGATTGACGGCCTGCAAAACACGATGACCGATGCGCTCGTGCGCATCGAGTTCGCCAGCGGCGACGTGTGGATCGAGCGGCTGACGCCCGGCGCCCCGGAAGCGACGATCCCTGCAACTCCAAGCCGCTGGTTTACGGCCGCCACTTATTTCAAACTTGGCGTCGAGCACATCCTGTCAGGCTTCGATCATCTGCTTTTCGTGCTTGCCCTGCTCATCATCACCGAGGGCTCGTGGCGGCTCGTCAAGACGGTCACCGCCTTTACCGTTGCGCACAGCATCACGCTGGCGCTGGCGACGCTCGGCTTTGTTAACGTACCCTCGCCGCCGGTCGAGGCGGTGATTGCGTTGTCGATCGCGTTCGTCGCAGTCGAGATCGTCCACGTACGGCAGGGGCGCAGAAGTTTCGCCGCTCGAGCACCCTGGCTGGTAGCATTTGCATTCGGGCTTCTCCATGGCTTCGGTTTTGCCGGCGCCCTTAGCGAGATTGGACTGCCGGCGGGACAGATTCCCGTTGCGCTACTGTTCTTCAACCTCGGAGTGGAAGTCGGACAGCTTGTTTTTGTCGGAGCCGTACTTGCGCTGGTCGCACTGATCCGGGTCCGCAGGCGATCGCTGCCGGCCTGGCTGGATCTCGTGCCGCCATACGCTATCGGCACGATTGCAATGTTCTGGGTGATCGAACGTGTGGCGACCTTTTGAGATTGTCGGGAAGGGCGGCATATGAACACCTCGCGCAGGGATCGGCGAACCGGGCTGACAAGCGCAGCACTGGCATCGCTGATGTGCATGATTGCCGCGGCGTTCCTACTGACCGCGACGCCGGCGCATGCCTGTGTGCTCTGTATGTCCTATCCCAAGGTGACGAATGCCGACCAGGTCGTCGGGAGCGGCACGGCGGTCTTCGCGCGCGAGAATCCGGCAAGACCTTTCTCCTACGCAGTGCTGGAAACATTCAAGGGACGCTACGACGGCAGCGCCATCCCTCTGTTCCTCGATTCGACGACGGCCCGCGCCCTCCAGCTGTATCCGGCTCTCCAGGTTATTCTTGTCCAGAACGGCCCCGGCGGGGCCTGGAGGGCGCTTGGCATGGCGGGGCGCGAGTATCAAAGTGTAATGCGCCAGGTGGCGCAATGGGACAAGAGCTCGAAGACGCTGGCCGAACGCGCGGTGTTCTTCGCCACTTACCTCCGGCACGAAGATCGCAGGCTCGCCGAACTGGCCTTCCTCGAGGTCGCGCGCGCGCCCTACGCAACGCTGCGCGATCTCAAAACAAGAGTTGCGCGTGACGACATTTATCGAATCGTCAACGACTTGTTTCATGTCGAATGGCATGGGCTTTACATCCTCATGCTCGGCATGTCGGACCGCCCGGAAGACATCGCCTTCGTTCGCGGAAAACTGAGGACCGCGGCGGAGTATGGGCTGACGGTCAACCTCGGTGCCTACGCCACTGCACTCATCGAAATGACGGGCGCGGACGGGGTGACCCAGCTCGCGGAAGAATACTTCGTCGAGCCCGGCCGAAGTCATGCTGAGCTGCTCGAAATCGTGAGAGCATTGTCGGTACAGGGGACGGGCGGGGCAGTCGAACTGCGGTCAGCGATCATCGAAGCTTACGGTCGCCTGCTCGCGCATCACCCCGAGCTTGCCGGGAATGTCGCAAATGACCTGTCCGATTGGAAAGTGCTTCGTTTCGTGCCCCGGCTGCGTGAAATTCTGAATGCGGGCGTTGGCCTGGACGACGCATCGCATTTCGCGATCGCTATGTACGTTTCAAGCGCTGATGAAGGCGGGAGTTCCAAGGCCGTGTTCACGCGGTCCAGTGGTCCCCGATGAGCAGTTTTCCAGGGAATGATTGGCTTGGCATGCACCAAACAGTTGGAGGAGGACTATGATGAGACCGTTCGGACTTTTGCAGTTTGTTTCAGTCGCCGCTCTTGTAGCTGCAAGCCTGACAGGCGCGCTGCCCGCTGCAGCGCAGGATACCCTGCTGGATTCCGGTTCCTTGGACAAGGGAACCGCCGACCAGCTCTATCCGGCCAAACGGCCCTATTCTCCCTGGGCCGGGCGCAACTTCCCGACGAGGCCGCTGTTCGGCGATACCCACACCCACACATCCTTCTCCTTCGATGCCGGCGCCTTCGGTGCGCGCCTTGGACCGCGCGATGCCTATCGCTTCGGCAAAGGTGAGGAGGTGATGGCATCCTCCGGGCAATTGGTGAAACTGTCGCGGCCGCTCGATTTCCTGGTCGTCACCGACCATTCCGACAATATGGGCTTCTTCAACGACCTGTTGGCCGGCAAGCCTGATATCGTGGCGGACCCCAAGGGACGACGGTGGTACGACATGATCCAGTCCGGCCAGGGCGCCGCTGCCGCGATCGAGCTCATCAATGCTTTCGGTGCAGGGGAGCTCACCGGGCCGCTGCTTTATTCGCCCGACTCCGCCCCCTATCGCTCGGCATGGCAGGAGACTATCGACGCGGCGGAGGAGGCGAACGATCCAGGCCGCTTCATTGGCTACGAGTGGACATCCAACACGAGCGGCAACAACCTGCATCGCAACGTCATTTTCCGCGACAATGGCGATCTCGCCCGCCAGATCGTGCCTTTCACCGTGCTCGCACCGGGCAGCGACAATCCGCGCGACCTATGGAAGTGGATGGCGGCCTATGAGGAGAAAACCGGCGGCGACGTGCTCGCCATCGCCCATAATGGCAACCTTTCCAATGGCCGCATGTTCCCGATGATCGAGCCGGGCGTCGACAAGTCAATAGACCGCGAATATGCGGAGACGCGCGCCAAGTGGGAGCGTCTCTACGAGGCGACACAGATCAAGGGCGACGGCGAAACGCACCCCTTCCTGTCGCCAAATGACGAATTCGCCAACTTCGAGCGCTGGGACAAGGGCAATCTCGACCTGACCGTCGTAAAGACGCCCGATATGCTGGAGTTCGAATATGCGCGCTCGGCCCTGAAGAACGGGCTCAAGCTGGAGCAGGAACTCGGGGTGAACCCCTACAAGTTCGGCATGGTCGGCTCGACCGACGCGCATACCGGGCTTGCCGCTGTCGAGGAGGACAATTTTTTCGGCAAGACATCCAGCAGCGAGCCGGGGCCGGGCCGCGCCACACACCCGTTCGTCAAGACCGAGAAGGCGACCATTATGGGCTGGGAGCAGACCGCTTCCGGCTACGCGGCGGTCTGGGCGACCGAGAACACCCGCGAGGCGATCTTCGACGCGATGGCACGCCGGGAGACTTATGCCACGACCGGATCGCGGATGCTGGTTCGCCTGTTTGGCGGCTTCGATTTCGTCGCCGCGGATGCCGATACCCGTAGTCCGGCGCTGGCCGGCTATACCAAGGGCGTGCCGATGGGCGGCGATCTCACAGCCGCGCCGGAAGGCAAGGCGCCGACCTTCCTAGTTGCAGCGCTGAAGGATCCGATCGGCGCAAACCTCGATCGCTACCAGATCGTCAAGGGATGGCTCGATGCTGCGGGCGAAGTGCAGGAAAAGGTCTATGACGTTGCGTGGTCGGGCGACCGCAAGCCGGGCGCTGACGGCAAGGTGCCTTCGGTCGGGAGCACTGTCGATGTCGCCGACGCCACCTGGACCAACACGATAGGCGCGCCGGAACTGGTCGCCGTCTGGGTTGATCCCGAGTTCGATCCGGCCCAGCGGGCGTTCTATTACGGCCGCGTGCTGGAAATCCCGACGCCGCGCTGGACGGCCTACGACGCCAAATATTTCGGTGTAAAAATGCCGCCGGAAGCGACGATGGAGATGCAGGAGCGCGCGTACACCTCGCCGATCTGGTACAATCCGGCTGGCTAAAGGAAACGCCGGATTTTGCTTGGCTGGTGTTGGGGCAGGCGGATCGTGCGCCGCCTGCCAAGACAAGACAAGAAGGCTCAAACACGGCTTTGGTTCAAATGATGGCTTGGCTTCGAGAGCAGCTTTCGCGCCAGGCGACCTTGTTAATCTTGCGACATTGTCATCCGTGACCGACGCTGTGATCTCCGCGAAGGCCGACGTCATCCCGCGTCCCGCCGAACATCTTGCCTGGCCCTGGAGGCTCTCGCCGCCAGTTGTCGCGACGGCTCTCGCCCTGAATTCTTTGCTGATAGAGCGGACATTTCGGCGTGCAGAGCGCACACATTTGCGGGGATCCAACTCCAATGCGTGCCGGGCGATGGCCAGGGCACGACCGACCGCCGACGACGAGGCGGAGGCAGCCGGAAAGCGTGAATCGGACTTCGTCGATGGTGATTTGAGCCAGCAGGGCCCAGGCAGTCGCATAGTTAGGAAATCGCCCGACCATCCAAGGCAAACGCGTGCTCCAGCGCTGGCCTTGGGAATGAGGCCCACCGGTATGCCGTCCGCGATCCGGTGGACTTGGGCACGACAGTCTTTCCGTGCAGGGGATTGAACTTCCTTACTGCAGAGGCATCCGCCCGGATCACCGTACCCTCGCGTGTTGAGGTTTTCGACCGCCCGCGCCTCGTTTTTTCGTCAATTACGGGTTGGTCCACGTAATTTACATACTGCGGCTGGCACGGCACGAATGCCGAGCCTAAGTTGCTTTGAATAACGTGGCGCAATGCCAGCGAGTATCGGCCAAAAGGCAAGAAAAGCATTTTCAGCGCAGCGCGTCGGTTCCCGATCCGTCGGTTGATGGACCGGACGCTTCTGTTCCCGAAAAAATGAGAAGACCGGCCGCCCCGCGGCCTGAACCGCTGTGAAGGATGAAAAGCCATGAAACACTACCTGAAATTGGCCGGCTCTACTGCGACCGCTGCACGCACGACGAGACTGCTTTGCGCCACCGCCGCGGCGGTACTGATCGGCATGAGCACCGCTTCCGCCGAAGCGCCGAAGATGAAAATGACGACGCCGATACCGGATTCCATCGTCACGCCGGAAAGTGTGGACACCAGGATTGGCAAACTGAATTTTTTCGATGGCTTCCCGGATGACGCCACTTCGGAGAAGATCTACGACAATCTCGATTTCATGCGCGGCGTCGATGCTTTTCTCAACGCCATGCCTGGTGCATCCGTCGAAGCTATGCGGGTTGGATTTGCCAGCCAGGGAGCCGACAACAACCAGACCATCCTGGTCTTCGAAAACCTGGCGGACTCGCATTCGCTGTTCCTGACGGCCAACACCGAAAGCATCTACAATCTCATGTGGCTGGACACCAAGGCTGGCCCGCTGGTCATCGAGACACCGCCCAATATCCTGGGCATGATCGACAACCACTGGTTCCAATATGTCGGCGATGTCGGCAATGCCGGACCGGACAAGGGCAAGGGCGGAAAATACCTGCTTTTGCCGCCGGGTTACCAAGGCGAGATACCCGAAGGCTATTTCGTGTTTAAGACGTCAACCTACGGAAACCTGTTCTTCTGGCGCGGCTTCCTCGAGAACGGCAGCACCGCCACTGCTGTCGAAAACACCAGGAAATTCGCCAAGGTTTATCCTCTTTCGGAAGCTGACAACCCGCCGCCGATGAAGATCATCAATTCTTCCGGCAAGGAGTTCAACACCATCCATGCCAATGATTTTCATTTCTACGAGGAAGTGAACGACATCGTCCAGTACGAGCCGGAGGAGTCCTATCACCCGGAAGTGTTGGGACAACTCGCCGCCATCGGCATCGTAAAAGGCAAACCCTTCGCGCCGGACGAGCGGATGAAAAAGATCCTCACCGAAGCCGTAGCCGTCGGCAACGCGACGGCGCGCACCATCACCTTCAAGACCCGCATGAAGGATGCCTACTACTATCCGGACAGTGCCTGGTTCACCGGCTTTGTCGGCGGCAGCTACGAGTTCCTTCTGCAGCCCGGCGTTCGCTATCTGGATGCCCGTGTCCTGTTCCACTACTATGCGACGGGCATCACGCCGGCCATGGCGATAAAGCGCGTCGGCATCGGTTCGCAGTACGCAGGCGCCACGACCGACAAGGACGGCAAGCCGTTCGATGGCGGCAAGACCTATAAGGTGCATCTGCCGCCAAACATTCCGGCAAAGAATTTCTGGTCGTTCGTCTTGTATGACAATCAGACGCGTTCGATGCTGCAGACGGACCAGCAATTCCCTAGCATCGGCAGCGACAAGAAAGACATTGTGATCAACGCGGACTCCTCGGTCGATGTCTGGTTCGGCCCGACGGCGCCGGAAGGCAATGAGGCCAACTGGATCCAGACAGTCCCCGGCAAGGGCTGGAACGTTCTTCTTCGCCTCTATGGTCCGCTGCAGCCGTGGTTCGACAAGACCTGGAAGCCGGGCGAGATCGAACTGGTGCAGCAATAGAGCTGGTTAACGCGGGCCGGCCCGCGGACGCCGGCACCGCGCCGGTGCTTATGCCGATGTCCGGCAAATGCAGGCAATCGAAACATGAAGCGCTGGATAAACCGTATCACGGAAGGCAGGTCACTCGCGAAGAAACCCGGAGGAGCCCTGATCGCTTCAGCCCTTGTCACCGTGGCGTCGCCGCAATTGGCGGCAGCGGATGTCACGGAACCGGAACTGAAATCGATCTCGATCCCGGACAAGGTCGACACTTCGATCGGCACGCTGGAGTTCTTCGACCGCATACCAATCGGCAACCCGTCCAGGCGGTTTACGACAACCTCGACAGAATGCGTGCCACCGACGTCTTTCTGGACAACCTCGGCGCCGTGTCGATTAACGCCACTCTCGACGGATTTGCCAAGGAAGGCGCGGACTCGCCGAACAAGATCGCCGTATTCGAGCAGTTGATGGATTCGGCAACCCTGTCGTGACGGCGAACACGTCGACCCTTTATGCGCATTCGGGGGCGGATCTCGCCAATGACGGCCCGACGGTCATCGAAGTGAAGTACCGCCTGGATGCTCGGCTCTCTCGATGATTCATGGCAGAGATTTGTGTCGGCAATATCGGCGTCACCGGTCGGACAAGGGCAAGGGCGGAAGGTACCTTGTGCTGCCGCCGGGCTATGACGGAGATGTGCCTGATGGATATTTCGTGCTGAAGCCCCCGACCAACAGAAACTTCCTGTTCCTGCGCGGCTTTATCAAGGACGGCCTGGAGCCGGTCTGCCAGTCGCGCTTCAGCCTACACGGTCAACATCGATGCCTTTCTCAGAAAGGTCAGGCCGAGTTCGGATGACGTGGACAGACCGCGCAGCTCTATGGCGTGTCCCTCACCGCCTCCAAGGGGGCCTTGCTCTTTTTCAGGGTTTGGGTTGCCTGATGAGCAGCCGCCGCAGTCTCCCCGCCACCCTCGACGTGAACGGTGGGAACCGCGATCTTGATACCGTTTTCCGCGAATGCCGCCTTGATCATCATGAGTGCGCGCCGCTTGATGCCGAATTGGGTCCCGGGCTTCGTCATCAACTTCATCCTCAGAACGATCGCATAGTCCCCGAAACTGTCGATGCCCTGCATCTTGAGCGGTTCGATCGTGTCGGGCGCAAATTCAGGATCGGCTGCCAGTTCCTGGCCGATCTTCTTGATGAGCTTGCGCGCCAGATCCACGTCGGAATCGTAGGTAACGTTGATCATCATCTTGTCGAGCACCCAATCCCTGCTCATGTTCTGGACCGCCCCGAGCTCACCGAATGGGACGGTGTAGACGGGGCCGCGATGATGCCGCAGACGCACCGAACGCAGGCTGAAGGATTCGACCGTGCCTTTGTAGCTGCCGCTCTGGATGTATTCACCGACCCGGAAGGCGTCGTCCATCATGTAGAAGACGCCGCTCAGCACATCTTTGACCAGGGTCTGCGAGCCGAAGCCGATGGCGACGCCGAAAATTCCGGCACCCGCAATCAGCGGCGCAATCTGCACGCCGAGCCCAGCGAGGACGGTCAGAATGGTGACGGCGACTATGAACACGGCAAGGGCGTTGCGAAAAATCGGCAACAGCGTGCGAAGCCGGCCGCTGCGAGCCAGTTCATCGGCGCTGCTCCCATCCGTCGGCGCGAGGTTCATCCGATATTCGATCAATGCCTTCGACAGTTGCCAAAGCATGTCGGCGATGAGCAAAATGATGATGCCGTTGAGCAGCCCGGCTATCAGGAAGCCGCCGGTCTCGCTGCCGGCGAAAGTTGCGGCCCTGAGCCGCCAGATATAGGCGAGCCATGCGACCGCCGCGGCAATGACCGCCGCCCTGGCGCCCCTGACAATGAGCACGTTGAATACGACCATCGCGCCGCTGCGCTTCGACCTGCCGGCGAAGGCCTGTGCCGCGGCGCCGACCCCGCGCAAGGCTGTCGGCAGCACCAGGGCGAAAATCCCAAGCCACAGGACGCCGAGCAGGCCGGCGACCCAAGCCCCCCAGAGCACGATCAGGAACAAGGTGAGAAACGATTGCTTGACCAGAGAACCTCGCACGTCGGGCCGGTGCCAGACGACGTCGATTGCGGTTGCCAGAATGCCAAGCCCGAACAGGAAGGCGGCGAGCTCTGCAGCCTCGGGAGAGAAGCCCAGGCCAGGCATGAGGCTGGCAATCGCCCAGCCGAACAACAGGAACCCGGCCACAAGGCTGACTCGCCACCGCCAGAAACGGGTCGAAGCTTCGCTTTCGAAAAGCGGAGTCGGCCTGTCCGAGGGAGCGCTCGTCGCACCGCCGAACGCAAACAGCAATCGGGCTGCCGCGCGAACGATACGGAACGCTATGAACGCAAGAAGCAGGGTCAGAATGATCCTGCGGAGCAGGGGTGGCCATCCGAGTGCCAAGAACGAACCGGCGCTGGCGAGCGCAAAAGTCAGCAGGGCGACAGTCTCGAAGAGGATCGCTTGTCCGGCGTCTTCCTGAGCAACCGCGCTCCTCGTCCTGGCGAGCGCTCGTCGCACCGCCCACTCGGCTCCGAAACCGACCGCGATCAAGACCGCCAGGATGCCCATGACCAGCCCTGGCCTGCCGGAGTTCACGTCACGCGAGACAATTTTGGCGGCGCGCGACAGTTCTTCCGGCAGGCGCGGGATCGCGGCGCCGAGCGCACCGATACGGGCACGAATACCCGCCTCCAAGCTCAAGATGTCCTCGGAAATGGACAGGCCGGGCTCGTCCGTGGCCGCTGGAATCTTTCCCTCGAGCCACGCCTTTAGTTGCGGATCGGACAAAAGCTCGAGGAACTGCTTTGCCTTTTCGGGCGGAAGGTCTGGGGAGGGCTGTTGAGCTAGCGAAGTTCCCTGCAAGAGCGCTAGCAAGAGCACGACGATAACTGGCAAGAACCCGAGCCGTAGCTTGTAATTCATGAGTGCCTCGAGTTTTGAATGCCGCAGCTGCACATATTGGCTCCTCGCCCTTTTATGGGCAACTGTTCTGGCTGCATGCTACGTCTCCGGGCAGAGTGGCTGCAAGCTAAGGGCGAAGTCAAAATCCATCGGACTCCTTGTGCCACTAAAACCGGACAACGAGTCCCAGAATCGGACCTTGCTGCGACATCGAGGAAACCGTCGTCGTTGCTGTAGTCGACGCCCAATGCCCGGTACCCGATGACCGATGAGACGCGATCGCTGAAACGATAGCCGATCGCCACGGCGACATCCAGTCGATGTCGGCTTCGCCGGCGCCGACGAGCCCCACCGGCCAGAATAGACCTCGGGCCTGACCGAATAGTTTCCGCGAGGACCGGCCGTGGCATCCACCCAGACTGCGCCGTCGCTTCACTGAAGGAGACGTCGGTGTCGACCGTCCACACCCTACTGTCGCGGAATGCCTCATTTGCGGATCGCAAATTCGGCATTTGGCAGGCGTCGCTTGCCGCCGAATATCACTGCTCCCTGCCAGGAGTTTTGCCGTTTGCTGCCATAGCGCCATCCCTTATGCGCTAGAATGCGCATAGTCTTTTTGATGGTGCCAGTATCGGTATGTAAGTTACGCAGTCAGACTGTTGCTTGGTGAAGCTGTATCCGCCGATGGCCGAGGATTGACACGCTTGTGGCAGCGGTCCTCAAAGAACCCGCAATGTCTTCCCGATCCGACCCAAGGCCATTGCGCGGTATATCGGCGCCGGGAATTGGATCTCCCTACTGCCATTTGTCCCATCGAGCTAGCCGTATCCTGGATAGCCCGCTTTCGATGCAACCGAGCGGATTCCGTCCGTAGGTTACCGTTAATTACCTTCCGCCCCGAGCGGCAATAGGCAAACCTCACGAAGGACGATTTTGTCGAAGGCATGGTTGAAGCGTCCTGCCACGAGTTTCGTCTCGTCGACAGAACGCGGAGCATGTTTTTCTCGCCAAGGAACCGAAAACCCGGCTCATTTTGGAAAAGCGGTACAATCAAAGGAGGACGTCAGATGAGTGACAAGCAGGCGAATCCAGACCGACAACCGAACCGGCGCGACATTTTGCTGACCGGAGGATCTGTGCTCGCCATTTCAGCTGTCGCATCCGGAATAGCCACGAGCGCGAAAGCTCAAGCAGCCGGTGCAAAACCCAACATCCTCGTCATTTTCGGCGATGACGTCGGTTATTGGAACCTCAGCGCCTACAACCGGGGCATGATGGGCTATCGCACGCCGAACATCGATCGGATCGCCAAAGAGGGCGCGATCTTCACCGACCACTACGCCCAGCAGTCCTGCACAGCCGGGCGCGCCGCATTCATTACCGGCCAATCCTGCTTCCGCACCGGCCTGCTGAAGGTAGGCCTGCCGGGTGCCAAGGAAGGGCTGTCGGAGAAGGACCCGACACTTGCGGAACTGCTCAAGCCGCAGGGCTATGTTACCGGGCAATTCGGCAAGAACCATCTCGGCGACCGCAACGAGCATCTGCCCACCGTTCACGGCTTCGATGAGTTTTTCGGCAATCTCTATCACCTCAATGCCGAGGACGAGCCTGAGCATCCCGACTACCCGAAGAACCCCGAGTTCAAGGCCAAGTTCGGTCCACGCGGCGTGATGAAATGCAAGGCCAGTGCAACCGACGATCCTACCGAGGATCCGCGGTTCGGGCGGGTGGGTAAACAGGAGATCGAGGACACCGGTCCGCTGACGAAGAAGCGCATGGAAACTGTAGACGAAGAGTTCCTCGGCAGCGCGCTCAACTTCATCGACCGCTCGAACGCCGACGGGAAGCCGTTCTTCTGCTGGTTCAATTCGACCCGGACCCACATCTACACGTTTCTCAAGGAGGCTTCGAAGGGCAAGACCGGCTTGGGCATCTATGCGGACGCCATGGTGGAGATGGACGGCATGGTTGGCGAGCTTCTGGGCAAGCTCGATGACCTCGGCATCGCCGACAACACCATCGTCCTTTGGACGACCGACAACGGCGCGGAGGTTTTCTCGTGGCCGGACGGCGGCACCACGCCCTTCAAAGGCGAGAAGAACACAAACTGGGAAGGTGGCTACCGCGTGCCGTGCATGATGCGCTGGCCCGGCGTCATCAAGCCCGGAACCGAAATCAATCACATAACGTCACATGAAGACTTCGTGCCGACGCTCGTCGCCGCCGCAGGCGAACCAGACGTGACGGCCAAGCTGTTGAACGGATACGAAGCTGCTGGCAAGACGTTCAAGGTGCATCTGGACGGCTACAACCAACGCGACGTGTTAGCCGGCGAAGGCGAAGGCAAGCGCCACGAATACTTCTACTGGACCGATGACGGCAATCTCGCCGGCTTGCGTTACGAACGTTGGAAGATGGTCTTCCTCGAGCAGCGCGAGGAGGGGCTTGCCGTGTGGGAGAATCCGCTGATTCCGCTGCGGTTCCCGAAGCTCTTCGACATCAAGGGTGACCCGTTCGAACGGGCGCAGACGGACGCTGGGGAATATGACAGATGGCGTGTCGAGCACGCCTTCGCGCTCGTGCCGGCGCAGGCTTATGTCGCCAAACACCTGCAGACCTATGTCGAGTTCCCGCCGCGGCAGAGGCCCGGCAGCTTCGCGCTCGACCAGGTCCTGGCGAAACTGCAGGAGGGTGGCAGAAACTGAGTCTTCGCTCTGAACAGGCCGCGCTCGCACTATCGGCAGGCGCGGCCTCCAAGCTAACTCGGAAGCAGATCAATGGCAGTCGCGAACAACAATTCCTCGACCGAGACCATTGCTCAGCGGGCAAAGAACGAACTGCGCGAGTACGCGCTCCTGTCCTTGTATCTATTCGTCTGCTTTGGTGCGCTTATTCTCTACAAGGCAGCGATCCTTGGCGAGGAGGGCATCAGCTATCTGCCATCAGGTCTGGCGGCCATCAAGGCACTGATCCTGGCGAAGTTCATAATGCTCGGACAGATGATCCGCTTGGGAGACCGGCGTGGAGGAGGCAGAATCGCCTACGTTATAGCCTACAAGGCCTTGCTCTATCTGATCCTGCTTCTCGTTCTCTCGGTCCTCGAGGAAGTCGTCGTCGGTTTGATTCATGGGCGATCGGTCGCCGCCTCGCTCGCTGAGTTCGGAGGCGCCAAGCTGCCTCAGACGCTGGCGACAAGCCTGATCATGCTGCTGATATTGATCCCCTATTTGGCGTCCAGGGAACTGAATGTCGCCCTCGGCGAAGGCAGGCTCTGGACGCTGCTGTTCGAACACCGTCCCGCTCAAATTTCAGAAAGCAAAGGTGTCAAGCCATGACCGTTCTCGCTCGCGCCACCAGGCGCTATTTGCTGCCCCTTTTTCTGTTGATGGCGATTGCGCCTTCCGCGCAAGGCGCGGAAGTACTCGCGTCATGGAACGAAGGCGAGGCGAAGCAATCCATCGTGCGGTTCGTCGAAAGCGTGACCAAGGAAGGGTCGGCGGATTTCGTGCCTGTCCCCGAACGCATCGCGGTGTTCGACAATGACGGGACGCTGTGGGGCGAACAGCCCATGTATTTTCAGCTTCTGTTCGCGCTCGACCGGGTCAAGGCGCTCGCGCCCCAACATCCCGAATGGAACACGCAGGAGCCCTTTGCCTCGCTGTTGAAGGGCGATGTGAAAGCGGCGCTAGCTGGCGGAGAACACGCGATGCTGGATATCGTGATGGCCGCGCATTCCGGCATGACGACCGACGAGTTCGAACAGATCGTCCGCGACTGGTTTGCGAGCGCAAAGCATCCGAAGACAGGCAAACCCTACACGGAGATGATCTACCAGCCGATGTTGGAGCTGCTGGACTATTTGCGCGCCAACGGTTTCAAGACATTCATAGCCTCGGGCGGCGGCATCGAGTTCGTGCGAGTATTCAGCGAGCAGGTTTATGGCATTCCGCCCGAGCAGGTAATCGGCAGCAGCGGCAAAATGAAATTCGAGTTGAAAGGGGACCAGATGGTTCTCAACAAGCTGCCGGAAGTTGATTTCATTGACGACAAGGCGGGCAAGCCGGTGGCCATCCAAAAGCATATTGGGCGGCGGCCGATCGCGGCCTTCGGCAATTCCGACGGCGATCTGCAGATGCTGCAATGGACCTGCGCCGGACCAGCCCCGCGCTTCTGCCTGTATGTCCATCATACAGACGCGGAGCGCGAATGGGCCTATGACCGGCAGTCAAGCATCGGCCGTCTGGACAAGGGTCTCGACGCCGCAGTCGATTCTGGTTGGACGGTTGTCGATATGAAGAAGGATTGGAACCGGGTGTTCGCCTTCGAGAAGTAAGGAGTCGGAGCAAGACGATGCGTCAATTTGTGGAACGCCGGGCTCAATCTACACAGGTCGAAGAGCCATTCCTGAACATGGTCTGGATTCCTGGCGGTACATTCCTCATGGGATCGGACAAGCACTATCCCGAGGAGGCGCCGGCGCATAGGGTGACAGTGGGCGGCTTCTGGATGGACGCCTGCACCGTCACCAACCGCGAGTTTGCCCGCTTCGTCGATGCAACTGGTTACGTCACCTCGGCCGAACGTCCCGTAAATCCCGACGATTATCCCGGAGCGAAGCCGGACATGCTGGCGCCATCGTCCGTGGTGTTCAGCAAGGCCAAACAGCGTGTCGATCTTCGCGATCACTACAATTGGTGGGTCTACGTGCGCGGCGCCAATTGGCGCCATCCGCGCGGGCCGGCGAGTTCGATCAAGCGGCTGGCCGACCATCCGGTCGTGCATGTGAACTTTGAGGATGCCGAAGCCTACGCATCGTGGGCGGGCAAGGAATTGCCCACCGAGGCCGAGTGGGAATTCGCGGCGCGGGGCGGGCTCGACGCGGCCGAATTTGTCTGGGGCGATGAAATGGCACCCGATGGCCGACACATGGCCAATACCTGGCAAGGTGAGTTCCCATGGCAGAATTTCTGCGAGGACGGCTACGAGGGGACGTCACCCGTCGCCTCCTTTGCCGCCAATGGCTACGGCCTCTACGACATGGCTGGCAATGTCTGGCAGTGGACCACGGATTGGTACCAGGAACACGGCAAGATCGACAGCCCGTGCTGCACGGTTGACAACCCCCGCGGTGCCAAACGGGACGACAGCCTCGATCCACGGCAGCCGCAGATCAGAATCCCGCGCAAGGTGATGAAAGGCGGATCGCATCTTTGCGCGCCCAACTATTGCCGGCGCTACCGCCCGGCCGCGCGGATGGCGCAGCCGATCGACACGTCGACGTGCCATTTAGGTTTCCGCTGCATTGCACGCAGAACGTGACAAATACTGCTAAAAACGCCCGGCACGAGACCGATCTCGGCCCGGCTACCGAGGCGATCGTAAAACATATCGACCGCTTCAATCCCGGCGACACCTGGGAAGTGGTGGCCGATTGAGGAAAACCGCGTTCCATCTGCCAACGCTAATATCAATGTATCGAAAACCGGATTATTTTCGAGTCGATCGGCAAAACGCTGTGCTTTGGCAGAAGAGGTCTCCAATGCGATCTGACATGAAGCGCCTTGTTCTTTATTGTGCTTGCAGCGCCATGCTCACATTCCCTGTTCGCGCTGCAGATGTCGTTTCTGCCGCGGCGGGTTAGCGGGTTAACTGATGTCTTCTATGAAGGCGGCTGGATCGTTTCGACCCGCGCGCTGGGGCTTGGCGGCGAAGCTGTTTACAACCCTCGTCCTGCTCGGCGCTATCGCGGTGCTAGTGACTGGGGTGCTCGGTTACTTCCGCGCACAGAATGCTCTCGAAAAGGCAGTCTTCGACCAGCTCACGGCCGCCCGCCAGACCAAGACGCGCCAGGTTGAAACCTACTTCCGTACGATACAGGCCGATCTGCGCCTGCTCGCCACCTCCAAGATGGTGGTCGATGCGACGCGCGAGTTCCGGATTGCAGTCGACCAACTTGACCGGGCGGGCGTGCCGCCCGAACTGCAGAAGAAGGTCGGCGACTGGTACGCCGCGAACTTTATCCCCCAGATGACGGGTATCCTGGGCAGGGAACCACCCCTGTCGGACTACCTGCCGGTCGGTGGCGCCCCCTACCATCTGCAGCATCACTACATTGTGGAAAATCCGAACCCGGCGGAGCGGCGCAAGCTTCTGGACGACGCCGGCGACAGGAGCGACTACAGCAGGCTGCACGCCGTTTATCATCCATTGATGCGCGCCGCGGCTACGACCGTCGGCTTTTTCGATTTCATGATCGCCGATTCCAAATCCGGTCGCCTGATCTACACCGTCCAGAAGGAGGTCGACTTCACCACGTCCCTCCAGTTCGGTCCGTACCGCCGCTCCAACGCCGCCGCCGTCGTCGCCCGCTGCGCGGAGAGCGCCGACCGATCGGCCGTCTGTCTCGAGGATTTCGCTCCTTATGCGCCCTCTGGCGGCGCGCCGATTGCCTTCATGGGAGCACCGGTGATCGACCAAGGGATCGTCATCGGCGTGCTGATTGCGCAATTGTCGAACGAGGAGATCGACGACGTTGTCACCGGCGGTCGCCGCTGGCGGCAGGAGGGGTTCGGCGAAACGGGTGAGGCCTATCTCGTGGGGCCCGATTATCTGGTTCGCTCCGGCCCGCGGGCGTTCTACGAGAACCGGGAGACCTACTTCGCCGAACTAAAGTCCGTTGGCCCCGACGACGAGGAGCTCGACGCAATTCAGCGTTACGGGACGCCAGTGTTGCATCAGCGCATCGACACCAAGGCCACTCAGGCGGCACTGGCCGGTGTCGAGGGCACCGGCGAGATCATCGGATACCGTGGCGTCCCGACGCTCGCTTCGTGGGGGCCGCTGGCGATTCCCGGCGTCACCTGGGCCCTCGTCGCCAAGGTCGACAGCGCCGAGGCCTTCGCGCCGATCGCCCGGCTCCGCCAGGATCTGCTGCTTGTAGGGGGACTGGCCCTGCTGGTGGTGGCCGCCACCGCCGCGTGGCTGTCGCGCGCGCTGCTCGGACCGCTGCGCGAGCTCACTGCCGGAGTAAAACGCTTCGCTGCCGGCGACTATCGCGCCAGCGTGCCAGTGCGCACGCGCGACGAAATCGGCCAGCTGTGCGCAGCTTTCAACGGCATGGTCGAGGATCTGCGCGAAAAGAATGTCGTCATCGAGAACAAGAACCGCGAGAATGAGGAGCTGCTACTGAACGTCCTGCCGGCGCCGATCGCCAATCGGCTGCGCGGAGGCGAAGAGAGGATCGCCGACGGCTTCGCGGAGGTCACGGTGGCCTTCGCCGATCTTGTCGGGTTCACCGCTCTCACATCGGAGATGCCGCCGCAGGAGGTCGTGACGTTTCTCAACGGGCTGTTCACGCGCTTCGATGCCGCGGCCAACGATCTCGGCATCGAGAAGATCAAGACTGTGGGCGATGCCTATATGGCGGTGTGCGGTCTGCCCGTGCCGGTCGCCAACCACGCCGAGCGCATGGTGCGCATGGCCATCCGCATGGTCCACATTACCCGCGAGCACGCCATGGAGCACAACGTCCCGATGAAGCTTAGGGTTGGCGTCAACAGCGGGCCGGTGGTGGCCGGCGTCATCGGCAAGAGCAAGTACATCTACGACCTGTGGGGTGACACGGTGAATCTCGCGAGCCGCATGGAATCAGGTAGCATTCCCGACGCGGTTCAGGTGACGCGGGCCGTCTACGAGCGGCTTAAGGACCAGTTCGTTTTCGAGCCGCGCGGCGCTATAGAAGTCAAGGGCAAAGGGAAAGTAGAGGCCTGGCTCTTGAGGTTGTAGAGTTGTGGCGCCGGACTCGGTCGTCGGCCGAATCTCTGAAGCGGCTCGTTTCGGCGCAATCGCGCCGGCTCCATCTCTCTTCACGATGCTTCGAACCAGCCTTCTCGACGCTCCGCGTATTCTGCGGGACATCTCTTATCGGCGCGATATGTCGAGCATTGGATCCAGAATTGGCGCTGGCGAGGTGCAGTTTTCCGCTCACCGCCAACTGCGCGGTCGCCCGCATTTGGCTGCTCGCGTTCGACGTAAATTACATAGAGTCGCTGGTGCAGCTGGGCCTATTGGCGCATCGTTTCAGCCTGCGGACAGGCGTCCTCGTTGGTGCCGGCCCTCAAAGCCTTTCTGCCGGCCAGGAGGAGATGAGTTGAAGGCCTTTCTTGCCACTGTCGTTGCTCTCTTGGGGTTGCCTTTCGCGGACGCACTGGCCCAAGACGACAGCCAGGATCTTGCCAAGAAGCTTTCCAATCCGATCGCCTCGCTGATCGGTGTTCCTCTCTAGTTCAATCACGACGAAGGCTTCGGACCGAACGGCGTAAGGCTTGCCGAGACAGAGACAGACAGGGAGGATCAACGCATGACGGGCAATGAGATGTTGAAGGTCGGTGCAGCGGCGCTGGCGCTGCTGCTTGCCGGGCCTGGTTCGGCGTACCCTGTCCTTGCACAAGAACAGGTCGCGGCGGCTGACGCATCCGGCGATGCGGCGGCCTCGCCGGGGCCGCTGAGCGCCGACGAGATGGAGGTCCTGGTTGCGCGCATTGCGCTCTATCCGGACGAACTGATCGCGGTGATCACGGCGGCTGCGCTTTATCCGCTGCAGATCGTCGAGGCGGCGCGCTTCCTAGACCGCTACGAGAAAGACAAGAGCCTGACACCCAAGGACAGCTGGGACGGCTCCGTCGTGTCGCTGCTCAACTATCCGGACATCGTCAAGATGATGAGCGACGACCTCGAATGGACGCAGACGCTCGGCGACGCCATCGCCTACCAGCAGAAGGACGTGCTGGTTGCCATCCAGCAGCTGCGCGACGAGGCGGTCGCCAAGGGCGTGATCAAGACCGACGACAAGATCCAGGTGGTCAAGGAGAACGACAATGTCGTCATCAAGTCGGCGAGCTCCGAAGTGATCTACGTCCCGCAATATCCGCCGCAGATGTTTTATGAGCCGGGTTACGTGTGGGAACCGATCCGCTATTATCCCGATCCTTACCCCTATTATGTGTATCCGGGCGCGACCTTCTTCGCCGGGGCGGTGACGGGCGCCATCTGGGCCGCCGCCGTCGACTGGGACGACTGGGGGGTATGGGGTGGAGGCTGGAACGGCAACGACATCGATATCGACTGCAACAACTGTTTCAACAACCGCGACTTCAACGGCAATATCAACATCAACGACGTCGACTGGAAGAATGTCGATCGCAGCAAGATCAAGATCGACCGCGATCAGTTGAACAAGTTCGACCAGAACAACATCAAGAACAGGATCGAGAAGAATGGCGACAACGCCATCCGCGACCGCGCCCGCGACATCAAGAAGAACGACAGCCTCGCCAACAGGGCGCCGGGCAAGACGGCGGGAACGAGAGACGTGCGCAAGAGCACGCTCGACGGGCTGAAGGCCAAGCCCGCCAACGTGACCCGCCCCGCCAAGCCCGCCAACATCCAGAAACCTGCGGCCAGGCCTACCGCCAACCGCCCGGCGGCGAATCCGGCCAAGGTGAACCGTCCGGCTGGCAAGCCAAAACCTGCGGCAAGGGTCGACAACCGGCCGAAGAAACCGTCGGGGCTTGGCAACGTCGATCGCGGCAAGGCGACCAAGGTCAGCTCCAACCGTGGCCACAAGTCGATGGGTGGCGGCAGCCGTGGCGGCAGCCACAAGCAGATCAAACGCGGCGGCGGCGGACGCCGGCGTTAACGGTACGGGAGGACAGGACCATGACACAGATGTTCAGCACCACCCGTCACACGGGACTTTTGCATACGATCGTTCTCCGCACTGTCTGCGCCGTGGCGCTTGCAGCCAGCATCGCCGTCTCGCAGCCAGCCGCTGCACAGGATGCGCCGGATGCGCCGGAGATCACCGCCTTTGCGGCCGCCGCCGAGCCGCCTGTCTTCGATACGCCCGAGGCAGCGGTCGAAGCATTCAAGCAGGCGCTCAACGACGCCGGCAACGGTGCGGTTGCGGCCCTACTCGGCCTCGATGCGGAAAAGCTGAAGGCCGACGAGAACGCAGACGAGACGCTGGCGGCGATCAAGGAGGGTGTGGCCAAGCAGCTTGTCCTCGATGGCGAGGGCGACCGCCGCACGCTGCAGATCGGCGACAAGCTGTGGCCGCTGCCTTTTCCGATCGTCAAGGGCGAGGACGGCAAGTGGGCTTTCGACACCTATGCCGGGCTCGAAGAGATCGTGAACCGGTATGTCGGCGAGAACGAGCTCACCGCGATCGAGACGATGCGCACCTATGTCGACGCGCAGGAGGACTATGCGTCGCAGGACCGCGACGAGGATGGCGTCGAGGAGTTTGCGCAGAAACTGATAAGCTCGGAGGGCGCGACCGACGGCCTCTACTGGCCGACCGACGACATCAACGGCGAGAGCCCGGCCGGTGGCAATATCGATCAGGCCGAACTTCAGGACGCGGCCAAGGGCGAAGGCTATTTCGGCTACAAATACAAGATCCTGACCGGCCAGGGCGATCAGATCGCCGGCGGCGCCTACGACTACGTCATCAACGGCAACATGATCGCCGGCTTCGGCCTTATCGCCTGGCCGGCCAAATATGGCGAGACAGGCGCAAAAACCTTCGCCGTCAACCAGCACGGCGTCGTCTACGAGGCGGATCTCGGGCCAGCCACCGAGCAGATCGTCAAATACATCGACCGCTTCAATCCGGACGATACCTGGCAGGTCGTGGGCGACTGAGAGAAATGGATCAAAAGCCGGGTTATTTTCGAGTCGATCGGCAAAACCCTGCGCTGTGGCAGAAGAGGTGGTATGGAATTGAGCTTCGCATTCATGGCCAGACCCGGCCACCAGTCCGTCGTCAGGCCGCGCGCCTACACCATGATCCGCAGGCCTTCGCGGCGAACGGCATCAATTTCGCCCAGCCGACGGTGCAGGTCGGGAACGACGAGAAGCAGGCGGCTGCCGCCGCGGCCAACGTCTTCGGCCAGTTGGAGGCGCAGCTCAGGCGCGCCCGGAATGGTCGTGAACGGCATACGTCCAGGCGCTTGGCCTTCGCCAGCCGCTCCCTTCACCGCCGTCGCAAAAATTCCAGCTTCAGCCGGTTGATCTGCTCCGCGGTCCATCCCCGAACGTCAGTCACTTCGATCCAGGCATCGATGTAATGCTCCGGCGCATAGACATGCCCGTACCCCATCGGGGCCGTTGTGGCCATCGCCATGTCGACGGTGAGCTGGAGAAGCGTCACCACCGGATACCATTTGAGCTCGGGAGACACGTCGGAACCGCGCGGCCCCGCCATCCATTCCGGCTGTCGGTACAGGGAGCGGTAGTCGAAGAACGTCACCGGGTCGCTCGCATATTGAAGATAGACGATCCGCATCGGTCCCCAATGTGCGTCCGGGATCGCCAGGCCGTTCTCCTGGCTCGTGAACCGCACATACGACCCGTCCCTGAAGCGTGGCAGCCAGGCCGGCGATCCTCGCTCGCGGTCGTCGGTGACGGAACGCCAGATCCTGCTCGGAAATGGCGGGCCGCTCCAAAGTGCCCCCTGATACGGGTCGCCGATCACTTCGAACAACTCGGCGGATTGCTCGGAGCTCAAGGCGCCAAGGCTCAGCCCATGCAGGTAGAGCCTTGGGCGCCTTTCCTTGGGAAGCGTGGTCCAATGCGCGTAGATTTCCGCAAACAGGGTACGAGCGGCCTCGGCGCCATAGCCGGGCTCGACCAGGAGAGACAGCCAGCTTGTGAGATACGAATACTGCATGGCGACGCTCGCGACGTCGCCGCCGTGGAGATATTCGACGGTGTCCATTGCAGCAGGGTCTATCCAACCGGTACCTGTCGGCATCACTACGATCAGCACCGAGCGATCGAATCCGCCGACGCGCTTGAGCTCCTCGAGGGCGAGCTTTGCGCGCTCCTCGGCTGTCTCCGCAGACCGCAATCCGACATAGACGCGGATCGGCTCACGCGCATCCATCCCCAGGAACGAGCCTAAATCCTTGCTCGTCGGCCCGGTCGCGATGAACTCCCGTCCCGCCCTTCCTAGCTCATCCCACTCGATCAGCGAGGTATCGCTTCCGGTCTTGCTGGGGTCGGCAGGCTGTTGGGTCTCGGGCTCGATCAGTTCATCGAATGCCTGGAACGACGAATCCGCGGCATGGAGCGCAACCCTGAAGAAAACGCCGTTGACCACTGTCCAGAATAACGCAGCTGCAGCGGCAATGCCGATCACGTATGACACGCGTATCGGCACGATCCGGCCAAGCATTCGCGAGATGAACAGGAACGTGACCTGAAACAATCGCGCCAAGAGGATCAAGAGCACGAAGGTCAGCAACGCGATCAGACCGACCTTCAGGGGGTGCGCAGTGTCTACCGGCTCGAGCCTCATGAGCTGCCGGATCGAATTTTGCCATTCCGAAGCCTGCCAGAGAAACGCCACGGCAACCAGGATGCAGGTGGCCGCAGCGACGAGTTTGATGGCCCGCAAGATGCGGCCGGTGGGCTTGGGCAACTCCAGGTAGTCGGCCAGCCAGCGCCCGAACACGCCAAGCCCATATCCGGCCGCGAAAGAACATCCCGATAGAATGCCTTGCGTCACAAACGTGCGTGGAAGCAGCGTAGGGGTGAGCGAGGCCGCCAAGAAGAGTGTTCCGATCAGCAGGCCAGCGGCTGAGAAGGAACGCCAGAACCTGAAGATCCAGAACAGCCTCATTGGAGCGGCCACGTGCGATCGCTGGAGTGCTTCGAGGCAGCTTGCCGTGCAAGATGCGTCGGCGCAACCCGCAACTGCGCGGAACCACGGCGACGCCACGAACTCGATACCAATCTGGAGCAGTCTTTGTTCTGGAGCAGTCTTTCCAAACTTTAGGGGTGCGGTCGCTCGCCGTTCACCGCGCGTGTCAAAGGAGACTGAGCAGCGCGGCACGATGGCCGAGCTTCATCGTTTGTGGAGGTTAGAAACGGAGTTTGGAACAGAAAGGCCACAACTCACAAAGCGCAATGATAACAAACGCTTACTGTATATCTGGCGATTCCGCGATGTGCGATGCTTGCCAGCGATGTGCGCGGAGGTGCGCTTGGATTACGCTACGGCCCCTTCCGGCCATCCTCTGTTAGGAGTGTTGCGCAGAACGACAATTGGATGGAAACAGGTGGACAAACGGCCATGGCGGCATCACCTGACGACGCTGCTGCTGCTGCGCGCGGGCTATGCCTGCGTGCCCTACAAGCTCGCTGGAGAGCGTGATCGAGCAGAACAAGGAAGTTATTACCTGTCGCTTCGGCGGACGCAGGGGACGATCCGGATGGATGCGCCGGACTGGAACCCATGGCTGGAGTTCTTCCTGCGGGCCTTGCAGAGCCAAAAACAGCACCTCGAGAAAAAGATGGAGCGCGAGCAGGTCATGCTCGCTGCGCTGCCGGAGTCATCGGTCCCGATCCTCGAACTGGCGAGTGAGCATGGCCGGGCTACGGTGGCCGAGACCGCGAGGGTCAGCGGCGCGAGCCGCAACACGATCAAGGACCATCTGAAGGCGCTGGTCGAGCAGGGCCATCTGACTAGGCATTGCTCAGGTGCCTGGACACCAGAACGCCAGGCTCGAAGCAGCAAGTATGCAAGTTGGTGGAAATTGCCGGAACCGGCTTAGCTTCGAGAATCGCCAACGCCTCATCGGATGTCCGTGCCTGTCGGAGTCGCGCCCGAACCTGAGATGCCCGAAGCAGCCGGCATATTTGGGAGAGGGCAGGGAGGAAGGCGGACGTGGCAGAGGCCGGCCAAAGTATAGTGTAAATGAGGTCGACGGGATCGTCGTCCGGGCCGTCGAAATCGATAGGCTGAGCCAAACGTGTCAAAGACGCGGCAGGCGAAGAGATCATACCGAGCAGAGCGTGGGGGATCGCGACGCCACGACCGATGCCCGTCGAGCCGAGACACTCACGGTCGAAAAGACCACGGATAACCATCTGCTCGTCAAGCCCATTTCTCCGAGCAATCCTGATCGCAATTCTTGACAAGGCTGATTGCTTTCCCTTCGTCACAAGATCAAGCGAAATGTCTTCTTCTGACAGGATGGGGGAGATCATCAGGGTCAACCTCCGTGTCGATCCAGACGCGATCGCAAATGAGCGTTCAGCCGCACTGGTCAAGCAGGACAGAGTTCTCAGTGGACTGAGGAGTGGAGATGAGGCTGGCTGTCCCGGACGCGAACTCTCTCGCGTCCGGGCTAATGGCCCGTTTTGAGGCGTTTAGGCTCCCGCCGAAAATTGAGGCTGAAAATATTCATAGCAATTCAGAGGTAGTGGAAGATATTTTGAAAATCAAGCAAAACAGGTACGGGCCTGACTAACAGAAATAATGCTTTTAAATGCCAGTTATTTTCGTTTGACGAACAGAACAGTCTCCTGCTTACTAGCTGGGCGCGAACATGCCGTGTCAGAAAGTGAAAATCGAATTTTTAGACGGACTTCCAGATCTTCAGCCGTCGCAATTTTTATTTCAACCAGGAGATGCCGTGATGAAAAAACTCGTCCTCGCAGTTGCCTTGACAGTGGGCAGTTCGCTTTGCGCCATGGCGGCGAATGAGGTCACCAAAGCTCCGCCAGCCGCTCCTTACGAACAGGTCAGCAAGCTTGTGAAACTGCCCGACTTCCTGCCGGGCATGGGCCAACTTTTCGTCGATCCGACGACATTGCCTGCCGGACCATTCCTTGCCTATGACCACGATGGCGAGCTTGTCAGCACGATTTACATGCTGCCGATCAAAGACCTCAATCCGGACAAGCGTTTTGACGACCTCGCTTCACCCGGCGGCAATGTCGACCATGTGGACGTCTACTACAATGCCGGCCATCCGGGGGTAGAAGAGCCGCATGTCCATGTCGTGCTGTGGCATGTTTCGGCGGCTGACGAGGCACAGGTCGCCAAATGACACTGACGCGTCGTGAGATACTGGGCGCTGGCGGCGGGCTCGCCGCCGCCCTTTCCCTCTCTTCTCTGGCCGTGTTGGGTGGCGAGATGATCGAAGTCAAGATGCAAGGGCGCGACGACGGTTCACACGTCTGGTTCGACTCGATAGGCATTCTGATCAAACCAGGACAGACGATCCGCTGGACCAATCTCAACCCCGGCAATTCGCACACGACGACGGCATACAATCCCACAAACTTCGAGCGGCCGCTCCGCATGCCGAAAGCGGCAAAATCTTGGGATTCTGACTATCTACTGCCCGACGAAAGCTTTTCGGTTACTTTCACCGAGCAGGGGGTCTATGATTATTACTGCATTCCGCATGAGCATGCTGGAATGGTCGGTCGTATCGTCGTCGGCGAGCCCGAGGCGCATGACTGGACGGAGCTAACCGGAGCGAAGGGAGACCTACCGGAAGAGGCCGTCAAGGCCTTTCCGATGGTCGAAGACATCATGACGAAAGGGATCGTGCGGCGCGCCTAGGCATGCGTGCAGGATGCGTGACACCAGCAACAGGAGAACCCAAACGACGATGCGAATGGGAGCCCGAGTTTCCTGTTTGTCGTCAATGATCGATAGGGGCGACCATCATGACCGGCAGCGCGTTTCCATACGATAATGAAACACGAGCGAAGTGCGACGAGCGTCAGGTAGATATGCCTCTCGGTGCTCGGGCCGCAGCCCAACAACGTGAGCGTGCCACACATCGGCTTGCCGCCTTAGGCGAGATGACTGGCGGTATTGCCCATGATTTCAGAAACCTCCTGGCAGTCATCGGATCCGGCCTGAGGCTTGCCGAAATAAGAGCCGAGGAGCCCGAAAGCGTGAGGACCTACATTGCTGCAGCGCGGCAGGGAATCGATCGAGGTATCGAACTGACGTCACTGGTACTGGCCTTCGCAAAACATCAGGAACTCGAAATCCACGCTGGCAATTTGAATGAATTCCTCAGGTCTTTTGAGCCTTTCCTGAGATATGGCGCAGGCCCCGATGTCCGCGTCAAGCTGGAGCTTGGTTCCGATATCCCGAACTGCTTGATCGACCCGGCGCTGTTCGACTCTGCAGTGCTTAATCTCGTAATGAACGCACGAGATGCGATGCCAAGTGGCGGGGAGATCCGCGTCACCACTGAGCGATTGGTGCAGACGGCCCCGACGCCTGACCTGCCCGGACCCGAAACCTACGCATGCGTTCGCGTCAAGGACGATGGTTGCGGCATGGCTCCGGAAGTCTTGCGAAAGGTATTTGATCCTTTCTTTACGACGAAGGGTGAGAAGGGCACCGGGATAGGGATGTTGCAAGTGCAGGCATTGGCGCAAATGGTTGGTGGTCGGATCCGGATAAAGAGTGAGCGAGGGATTGGAACAACGGTCGACCTTCTGTTCCCGTCAATCCAAGCGGACCTTTAGACGCCCAACAACTCCTACAATTTGATGTCGGCGCTCGCGACGGAATGCAATCCTGCCAGGGCAGGACCTACCACGCTCTCGTCCGCACTTGCGGATTGCACCGCGTAAACCGGATAGGAGAACTGCGGCATTTCAGGCACAAGGTGCAGCCGGCCGGCCTCCATGTGAGGCCGCACAGAACTCATCCTGAAATATCCGGAGCCGCCAGTCGCAAGAACATAGCTCAGTGCGAGCGGACCGAGATCGAAAGAAAGATCCGGAGCAGCACTCGGGAAATTCATCCCGTGGTGAAGTTCAAAATCCGGCCCCCAATCCATATAAACATAATCGGATTCGTCCAGGAGGCGCGCTTCGGAATTGGTCGTCACGAGGACGAGTTTTTCCTCCAGAAGCAGATCGATTTTCAAACCCGGTCTGTGGGGGGGCGCGTACATGATAGCCAAGTCGACCATTCCTGACGCGACCTGATTGATCAAATCCTTCGGCACATCGACGTGTACTCGAAGTGCAATGTCCTGAAGCGACCCGCGCATCCATCGGACCCAATCGAGCAGAAGAGGTTGCGCTAGGCTGACTTCGCTGCCGACCGTCAGAACAGCTCGACGTCCCGGGGGCACGGCAACCTGGTGAAGGGTGCGTTGCCATAGTTGGACGAACATCGGGGCGTGGCGCAGAAATTGCTCACCGGCCGGGGTGAGAGAAGCTCCGCCTTTGTGGCGAACAAAAAGCGCGCGGCCCAATTGCTGCTCGAGGCTGCGAATCCGTGCGCTTACGGTCGTCTGGGCGACATTCAAGCGCTCCGATGCCCGAATGAAACTCCCTGTCGAAACGATCTCGATGAAAGTCCGGGCGAGTTCAATGTCCATAAAACATATAGCATAAAAATTGCGTTTAAATGTCAATCAATTTCGTTTGCTAGATAGCTAGTCAGAGCAATAGGCTTCGAGATTATCCACCCAGCTCTGCGCTGAATGCTGCGCAGCGCCGGTGGGAGGGAGCGCAAGCAAATGACCGACAGGAGTTCGACCATGTCCCCAGTGCAGCAGGAACTTAGCGTCACCAGTGGTTTGCGCACGGTTGCACCCGCCCAGTACTATTCAAAGGTCGTGAACTTCATCGACGAGGTCGCCAAGGAGGCGGCCAACGATGCACCGACCTCGGTTGAAATCTTCTCTGACAGCGGCCACTGGTACTGCCGGGTTCGTCGCGGCGGTGAAAAGACCCGGCCGATGGGTCCCTATACCAAACAACAGGCCGAGCGGATCCAGGAAGCTCGGAGAATGTCGATCGCAGAAAGAGGAACCTCTCGGATCATGTTCGAGTAAGCGAGGATCTCACGATCACGCCGGCCGGCGCACTCACTCTACATGATGGTTCGTCATCGAATTTTTGAAACGTTGCGGCAGACCTGAGGACGTCGTCAGATAGAGATTTGATACGTATCGCCTAGCAATATAATTTGAGCATTGCTCGAAAAGAGGTCACCGGTTTTTCGAACAAAGCGATGCGCAAACAAGAAGTTACAGCGGTGCTTGATCTCTTTTTCACGCGCATCGCTGTAGGTGTCGGATCAGATCACGAAAAAATCGTCGGCCAGCAGCGTCGGCCTGTTCGTCAGCGTCGCGAGCTGTGTCACGCCGCCTGCGACGTTTCCGTTGGAATCGTAAAACAACGCACCCGTAACCTTGTCATAGACGATGTGGTCGTCGGCGTCGTGCGCGCTAGTCCCAGCGAAGAAGTACCCTGGCTCGAGGGCTCCGGTGGCTCCAAGCCCCTGCATTATCGAATTCTGGAGCCTGAATGTATCGGCCGTATGGTTGAAATCCGTGATGATGTCGCGGTTGGCCACTGAGAGCGGCGCGCTGAAAACGAAGAAATCGTTGCCGGCGCCACCAGTAAGCCGGTCAATGCCCAGGCCGCCCGTTAGTGCATCGTTGCCACCCCGCCCAAGCACGGTATCATTGCCTCGGCCGCCGTCCAGTTTGTTGTCGCTGTCGTTGCCGTCGAGCACGTTGTCGAGGGAATTTCCCGTGGCTCCGACGTTGGCGTTTCCGGTCAGACGCAGATTTTCTACCAGCCGGCGATCGACCGCCAGTGAGTACGTGACCAAGCTGAAAATCTGGTCGAGGCCCGCTTCGTCGATGACGTTGTCCAGCACATTGTCCACATAATAGGTATCGTTGCCGGCTCCGCCATTCATCTGGTCGGCCCCGGTCCCGCCATCGAGAAGGTCGGCGCCATCATAGCCCGCTAACCGGTCGCTACCCGCCCCGCCCCTTATGGTGTCGTTGCCGGCAAGGCCGACAAGCGTGTTGTTCCCATTGTTCCCGGTCAGCTCATTGTCGGAAGAATTGCCGCGACCATCGATAGCGGCAAGGCCGATGAGAGTCAGATTTTCGACATAGGATGGCAGTGAATAGGTGATCGAGCTGAACACCCAATCGTTGCCCGCCGCATCGGCCTCGACCACGCGGTCGAGCGCATTGTCGACATAGTAGGTATCGTTGCCTGCGCCGCCCTCCATGCTGTCGATTCCGACCCCGCCGTCGAGCAGGTTGCTGCCAGCGTTGCCGACCAGCCTGTTGTCGAGTTCGTTACCAATCGCGTCGATGTCGGCAACGCCGGTGAGTGTGAGCTGCTCTATTTGCTGGCCGGACAGCGAATACGTCATCGAGGTGATGACCAGATCGATGCCGGCGCCCTTAGCCTCGATGACTACGTCGAATGCGTTGTCGACGCGGTAGGTATCGTTGCCGAAACCGCCGGACATTTTGTCAGCACCAGCTCCGCCGTCCAGAACGTCATCAAAATTGCCGCCGTTCAGGATATCCGCCGCATCCGTCCCGGTCGGGTGCTGCTCCATCACGTCCGGCGCAGCATAGGCTCGCACGTAGTCGACGACCATGTCGTACGTGCCGGAAGCCTGCTCGGAGGAATACATGCTTAACGTGACCAGCATATAGAGCGGCGTGCGGAAAAAGTCGCTCATTGGAAAGCGGCTCAGCTCTTTGCCGTCATAATATGTGGTGATCCAGTCAGTCGTTATCCTCGCGCCGTACGTGTGAAACGCTCCGTCGAACAGCGAACCGTCGAGGCCCGTATAGTTGCTTTCCCAAGCGTGGCTTTCCTTATTGCTCAAGTGCACCGCCTGGTGATGAGCATCGGGATCGCCGCCATACGCTTCAACGATGTCGACCTCGACGCGTGGCACAGTCTGATCGGGCGACAGCATCCAGAAGGCCGGCCACGCTCCCGCTCCGCCGTGAAAGGCGGCGCGCATCTCGAAATACCCGTACTCTTGCGCGAAACCCTCGCCGGCGCTGTTAACCGTTTGCATCGTTCCCGACTGCCAGGCGCCGTCCACCTGCTTCATGGTTATCGTCAGAAGCCCGTCAGAGACGGAGAACGGGTTGGTTTCTCCGACCGGCGGCATGTACTTTGCGGCCCCCGCGGGGGCGTGAACAGGCGCGAACCACTTACCGGTGCCGTTGTTCGGCACGACATCAAGCGTATTGAACTCGTCGGAAAAGGAGAGGTTGAACCCGGAGAGGTTCAGCTCCGATCCTTTGTACTGTTCGGTCCAATCGCCAGGAAGGGCAATCGCAGCCATTGATGGGCTCCTCGTTCTCGCAACATTTTCGCGGTTGACCCCACCAATATCTAATCGTTCATTTGTTAACGGAACGGTAATGGACACCGATTCCGCCGCAAATGGGTCAGTGCGCTTATCCCCCAGCGCTTCACGAGAAATTTGGGAGAAGTCGCAAATCGGTTGACGTAGCCGGGACTCGATACTGCGAATCCTCCATGGCGCATGATCCGATCGATACGCTCGGCAAGGCGACCCGGCACAACATGCTCGTCAAAGCCGAGTGCAGCTGCGGGAACGTGCGCTACTGCCGTTATTTCTTTAGCGGGACCCACCAGGGGCATCGACCTTTTGCATCTGGTCCGCGTCACCGCCATTGGCGACGCGTTTCCGGATCGTCTTATCGCAATGCCCCTTGGGCGGCTAATAGCCTGTACTTTTCGAAGATCGCTAGCTTCTGCGGATAGGTGATCCGTACCTTGGCGTTGCACCCGTCGCATCTGAAGTGCGCGATCGTTCTTAGCGCAGAGCCCTTCCTTACCGCCGGATGCGAGCAATCCGGACAATCGAATGTGAGCGCAACATCAGACAAGTCTTGGGCTAAACCCATTTCCATCTCCTTCGCAAGCGCTGTGGCTACACTCTGGCGGGACTCAATGGGGCAATGCAGATGCAAATGCCAACGCGGGACTAGAACAATTCGTCAGGGAAAGCCGCCCAGCTAGTGCGCCTTCTCTGCGCCCTTTGAGAGACGAAGAGACCTCAATTCATCCAGCAGTTCGCGCTCCTTGGTAGTAATGTTTCGGAAGATTGCGACAATCGCCACCGCTAAGGCCTCGGCATCCCGGCTTGAAGAGTCCATGTGTTCATCTGCGCAAACCTGATCGAACACGCGTTCGCAAATAGCCAGATCATGAGGGCTGAGGCAGGTGCGATTGAAACGCCGACGCAGCATCTGTGCGAACCTTTCAGGGCCTGTTGCCAGTGTTTGCGGCGGATTTTTTTTGTCGATGAACCGCTGAGGCGTGATTGGAATAAGTTTACTCGCTGACCGATAATTGGTCTTTCAATAGTCCCAAAATCAGGGCGCACTCGCGAGCTCTATACTGTCCAGCAATCATAAGTTGGCGGTAATCCCGCAATTTTTGTTCTGGGACATGAAATCCTCGCCGAAATTCCGCCGCCTCTTTCGGAGTTCGTGTGCAACCGAGTCTACTGGCGGTGACTTTCAAACTCGCCAGTGAGCATCCGACCTTGGCTGCAATATCTTTCAAAGGTTCGTTATTAAAATATCCATCAAGAATTATCTTGCGACGAGCTTCTGTTTTGAGGTTTGCGTTCATTTCGTTGCCTCCTCAACTACGCTTTCACCGTGCCAGACTCTATACGCACCACGTTGAAGAGTGTCGTTATCGTCGCATCCAGAAACTTATCTCGGAATGCATTTCTTGCTGTAACCCAGTGTGATAGCCCTCTGTGGACTCGCGTTCAGCTGGTCTTGCCAGATGGCTGTGATACACCACATGATTGCGGTGGCGATGGGCATACCGGAATCGGATACGGCACTACGCGATGGACGCTAAGAGGCAGGACAAGGCGCTTGCGAGGCAGGCGCTTGAGCGCGATCGACGTCGTTGGCCGCGCGAAGCTCAGCCTTACAATGAGGCTGCCCCGTCACTTGCGCCGGCGCTCGAACCTTTGCCCTTTTCGACGCTCGAACTGGCGCCAGAAGATCAATTCGTCGCTTGGCAGGCGCATATGGCTCCGCTTGTCGAGATCAAGTTGCCGGATGACAAATCGCTCGACGATGGCTTTCCCGCCGACCACACGGCTTGGAACCTCGGCGGCATGCTGATCGTTCAACAGCGCGCACCGGCACATAGTTATATGCGTTCTGCTGCGAAGCTTCGGTCCAGCTCGATCGATCACTGGTATATCGCTTTGCCGCATACTGGCCGATCGTGGACGGAGGTCGATCGCCGCGTAGCGGAAAACCAGCCGGGCAAATTGGAGATTAGATCGCTTGGCTACCCGTTTCGGGGGAGGGCAACGGAATCCCAAAGTCTCTTTCTCTATTTGCCGCGTGATTTGTTCGCCGATGCGGCGGCAACCCTGGACGCAAAGAATAATTCAATTCTGTCCGGCAACTTTGCCAACCTTTTTCTCGACTACCTCAAGAACATCGAAGCAAGACTGCGCAGTCTCACGGTTGACGATCTGCCCCGCATCGTGCACGCAACACGCAGCATGATCATTGCCTGCCTCTCGCCCCCGGCGGAACATGCCGCGGCCACCGAACAATTGGTGAGTGTCGCGCTGATGGAGCGAGCCCGTCGATACGTCCACAACAATCTGGATGCGGCTCATCTGACGCCGGATTCAATGTGCCGGGCGCTCGGCGTCTCGCGCTCTCGTCTTTATCAGTTGTTCGAACCGAGCGGTGGTGTTCTCCACTACATACAAAGTCGCCGACTTCTGGCAGCCCATGTTGCGCTTAGCAATCCGGCGGACAGCCGGCGCATTGTTAATATTGCCGAAGCCGTCGGGTTTAGTTCAGCGGCTAATTTCAGCCGAGCTTTTAGCAAGGAATTCGGCTACAGCCCCCGCGAAGTCCGAAGCTCCGTGGTGTTACCGCGCCCCGCCCACTCTGTTTCGCATACCGGACACGAGGAGGCCTCTTCCTTTGAACATTGGCTCAAAGCGCTCGGAAGCTGAGTACAGGATCGGGAAGCTCATGGACCAGAATATTTTCGTGTCGCGTCCACCGCGCCATCAATTATAGCCAATTCCCGATTTATCGACCAACTGTTCATCGATGTCGCCGCGCATCACAGCGGAGCATACATTGCAACTACGCAGCATAAGACACTTGTTGAGACCGCGAGTCGTATGTTTGCCAAGTCAAGAAACAAAGAGATAGAGCGGTTCTGCGGTTCCTTGAAATGACGAACCGCTCTAGCCCGGATTATCTCACCAGCAAAGGGCTGCGTAGGCTGGCGGCGATCCCGGACAGCAATTAGCCGGTCGGGAACGGTGCAAGAGCGCCGCGCCGGGCAAGATATGTACGCCGGGATAAGTATTAGGATGCAAAGCTAACGACAGATCGGCTTCGTGCGTAGATGCTTGCAATGCTTGGCGGGGGCTCGGCGGCTTGGCGGGGGCTCGGCACAGGTGGCAGGCATCATGTTGGGGAGATGTCGTGTTGCCTGTGCCGATAGCCGCCGCTGCGCGGTCAAAGGTGGCGTCATTGAGTAAGCGTGCCAAGGTCGTTGGCGGCCGGCTGGAGTTTCTTCCGCCGCAGATCCCGACTCGGGTCGAGCGGCCGCCTGAAGGTGAGGGCTGGGTCCACGAGGCCAATCTCGACGGCTATCGAACCCAGATCATCATCGATAATGGCGGTGTGCGTCTTTACAACAAGAACGGCCGCGACTGGACCACGAAATACTGGCCCATCGCACTAGCCGTCGATCTGCCATGCCGGACTGCCATTCTCGACGGCGAAGTCATTGTTCCCGGCGAGCAGAGCGCTTTCGATTGCCCTGCGCTGGAAGCGGCGATCTGGAACGAGCCGAGCCGGCTGGTGTTCGTCGCGTTCGATATCCTCCATCTCGACGGCCACGATCTAGGCTCCTTGCCGCTGCTGCAGCGCAAGCAGGCGCTGTGGCAACTGATTGAGCCTGGCCTCGGCAAGATCCAATACAGTGAGCATTTCGAGGGCAGCGCGCTGGCGCTCTTCCGCACCGTCGAGAAGATCGGGCTCAATGGAATTATCTCGAAGCGCGCCGACAGCCGCTACAGGAGCGGACTGTCGAGCACATGGCTGAAGGCCAAAAAATTTGAAGAAGCCGACTCCCGAGTTGGGGGTCGTTTATGAGCCAGGCACGGCTCCAATGCCCTGATCGCTGCTCACGGGCGTCCTCACCGATTTGAGGCCTACGCGGGCGGACGCGACGCGCATACCAATCTGGCGGAACAAATCATGATCATTCTCATTGTGGTGATCATCAAGGGAGATTGATCATGGGTGACCGGCACAACCCAAAAATCGAGGCACCGGCAAATGTCGAAAAGGACCCGGAAGATTGGATCAGCGGAGATGATCCCATGACCCCCGCACAAGCCTCCTATTTGAAAACTTTAGCCGAACAGGCCGACGACCCTGACGCCTATGCTGACGGCCTCAGCAAGGCGGAAGCCTCTAAACGCATCGATGCACTCCGGGAGAAGTTAGGCCTGTAGTGCCCGCTCGTGGCTGTTGGCCTCCGGCGACGGGGCCGTTCCATCGAACCCGACAGCGGCTCTGTCCAGTTTGTTACCGTGGTCTGACCCCGGGGATGAGTTGCATTGCGTTCTGCAACCGCTCGCTGGATAGTCCTGGCGATGTTGCAGACCTTGATGACTCATTGGCCCCAGGTCCTCGCGATCATTTCGGTGGTGATGGCGGCCATCGGCATCGTCCACGCCATAATGACGAAGGAAGACGTCCGCGCCGCCACAGGTTGGGTCGGCGTGATGTTCCTGTCGCCATTCCTCGGCGCGATCATCTACGCCGTTGCCGGCATAAACCGCATTCGTCGTGCAACGATCAGCGCCATGCGGCCCCCTTCCAGCGAGGCGGCTTCCGCAAAACATGAGCGCAACTTTGCCGCCGAGGAATTGATTGCCGAGCGGTACGGCCAACGCTTCACCGGCCTGAAGACATTGGGCGACAGGGTGGCCCGGCGTGCCCTGACCTCGGGAAACGCGATTGCGATATTGGAGACAGGTGACGAGGCCTATGCCGCAATGTGCCGAGCGATTGATGGCGCTCAACGCGCTATCCTGCTCGAGACCTACATCTTCGACAATGACGATGTCGGGCGGCTTTTCGTGGAATCTCTCGCCGGAGCCGTCCAGCGGGGTGTCAGCGTTCGCGTGCTGATCGATGCCGTCGGGGCGCGTTACTCCGTCCCCAGCATTCTTGGGCGCCTGCGAGAGGCAGGAATCACAGCAGACCTCTTCAACGGCAACATTGTCATGGGCCTGCGTCTTCCCTACGCCAACCTCAGAACGCACCGGAAGATCCTGGTCGTCGACGGCACGATTGCGTTCACCGGAGGGATGAACATCCGAAAGGGATTCTCAGCCGAGTTCGCCGGCTCCTCCAGCGCGAGGGACACGCATTTTCAGGTCACCGGGCCGGTCGTTGCCGACCTTTTTTCGGTTGCCGCCGAAGATTGGCGCTTCGTGAGCGGCGAGCTCCTGAAAGGCGACACCTGGCAAGTGGCCGCGCTTCCCGCGGCTCCCGGTCAACCAATGCTGGCGCGGGCGGTTGCATCCGGGCCGGATGCCAGCATCGAAACGAACCACAACTTGCTGATCGGGGCATTTTCCGTCGCCCGCAAATCGATCCGCATCATGTCGCCCTATTTCCTGCCGGATCGGGAACTGATCAGCGCGCTGACGACCGCAGCCAGGCGAGGCGTCGAGATCGACATCGTGGTACCGGCGACGAACAATCTTTTCCTTATTGACCGGGCGATGACGGCGCAATTCGATCAGGTCCTGAAGCACTATTGCCGCGTATGGCGCACGCAGGGCTCGTTCGATCATTCGAAGCTGCTGTCGGTCGATGGGGTTTGGGCTTTTATAGGATCCTCCAATCTTGACGCCCGGTCCCTGCGGCTGAATTTTGAGATTGATGTAGAGGTTCTTGATGCAGGCTTTGCCGCGGAGATTGAAGCGCGGATCGGATCGGCAATCGCCTCCGCCACGTCTGTAACGATCGAAACCTTGAGAGCCCGGCCATTCATCGTCCGCCTGTTCGACCGAGTGTTGTGGCTGGGATCGCCCTACCTTTAGAGGCTTTCTCGTTCTGCCCGCGGCAATTCGGGCGACGCAGCCATCGCTCCTTTCGAGCGCCGCATCTCGTCAGGGCAGGAAGCAGCGATTGCACATCCTGTTTGAGTGAGACAAAGCTAAGTCTTGAAGGTGGTGAGGACGAGCAGCAGACTCATGCAAAGAACTGGACATAGCTTTCCTGCAAGTGTGCTCAAATCCATTCGCGACAGAAAAAAGCAGAAGGCGAAGGCTGCGCCGTCCGAAGGGGCACGCCCCGCGGGGACTCTGGTCGCATCTTACAACGTTCACAAATGCGTGGGCGTCGACAGAAAGTTCGATCCCGAACGAATCGGTCGCGTCATCCGGGAAATCGGCCCGGATGTCATTGCGTTGCAGGAAGCGGACAATCGCTTTGGAGATCGTGCCGGCCTTCTGGATCTGCTGCGTCTCGAATTGGAAACAGGCCTGGTGCCGGTGCCGGTGTCCGGAAACGGCAAAGGACACGGCTGGCACGGCAACGTTCTGCTTTTCAAACGTGGCATCGTTCGCAATGTCCATCAGATAAAGCTCCCGGGGCTGGAGCCGCGCGGAGCCCTGGTTGCCGAAATCGATCTGGACGAGAAACGAACTCTGCGCATTATCGCAGCCCATCTCGGCTTGCTGCGCCGATCGCGCTCCGAACAGGCCCGTGTCGTGCTCGAAATCATGAACAGACCGGACGAAAAGCCAACACTGCTGCTCGGCGATTTGAACGAATGGCGACTCGGAAACCGTTCCGCGCTGAATACGCTGCACACGACTTTCGGTCCCGCGCCACCGGCGGTCCCCACCTTTCCATCGAGTCTGCCGCTGCTGTCGCTCGACCGGATCATGGCAAACCGACACGGAATGATCTCCTCCGTCGAAGCCCATGACACGCCGCTTTCGCGGGTCGCCTCCGATCATCTGCCGCTTATAGGATTCGTTCGCCTGTGATGTAGCTGCCCAGCCCCATGAATGGAGATCGGTTCAAAGGGAAGCTCTAGCCGGACTGGCGGAGCGGGGCGGCCCAGCGGCTTTGGTTGCGGAGGAGGTCGCTGGGCCTGGCGAGCCTTCGGGGGCGTGTTCCACTTGGCTGATGAATACGTGCTGCAGATCGACGAAGCTCGACATCCAGGCGCTGATTGACAGGCTCGGCCGTGACCACGGCTCGATGCATGACGACCTGGTCGGGCTATTTGTTTGCTCAAATTGCAAGGCTGCCGGCCGTGACCGCCGGCAGGTTGAGAGCGTCCTCGGTTGCGGGCTCCAGCGGCACGCCGTCAATTCGCACGGGGCGGGCGGTTTGCTCCAGTCCGGAAATTCCGATTTGGAGGCCGCCATTGCACAGCTGCCCTGCGACATGCGAGTTTGTCAACCAAATGGCTCATCATGGGAGTCTCGTCATGTCCATTCGCCGGATTGCGTTGACCTCGGCAGCGGTCACGCTTGCCTTCACAACCCTCGCCCAGGCCAGGCCGGACACCCGCGCCATGACCTGCCAACAGACGCAGGCGCTAATCCAGAGCCATGCCTCGGCGGTGCTGACCACCGGCCCGAACACCTATGCCCTCTACGTCCGCCGGTACAGCAATGCGTGCGACTGGTCGGAAATCCCAGCGGTAGGGTTTGTGCCGACGCTCGATGGCCAGTGCTTGGTTCATCGATGCAGAGAGCCGCTCTACACTCCTCCCGGCTGACGGTGACGAGCATAGCTATTCTGCTGCGCCTTTCGGCAGGTAGCCCTTTTCCCGCAGATACGTGGTCAGGATCTTCTTGACCATCGATGACACAGACCGCATGTACTCGTGTCGGCCTCGCCTGGCAAAGCCGATCATCACGAAACCAATGGAGCTCCATCCAGTGCGAACCGCAACGATGGTCATTGCCAATCCCGCAACGACGCAAAGCATCACGGCTACTTGGAGCAGCCAACTCCCAAAGAACTCAGGAGTCATGTTCCCCTCCCACCGCGGGTAAGCAAATGATCTCCCCAAGCCGTACTCAGCATCGCGCGGCAGGGCAGAGCGTCAAGCCTGATCGCGTAAGCTACCCCGGCAGCAAGCCGGCCCGCTCAAAGATCCGGGTGGCGCCGTCGGCGGTGATGAACGCCGCGACGGTCGGGCCTTCTTTGCCAGGAAACTCGATTTGAACAAAGCCAGCCTGACCTTCCGTAGTCGAGAGGCCATATTGCGGGTGCCCATGCACGAAAAAATCGCTGGCAGCGAACCGGACATCGAACATCGCCAGTAGCGTGTCTGCTTCAGGAACGTCCACGAGTTCGACGGCAACGTCGATATCAGCGGGCTTAACGACATCCTTTGACCGGCGCCGACCAGACCGCCGGGAGCCGAAAATCCAGGCTCGGCCTATTCTCTGTTGAGATCTAAGGAAAGCCAGTAGTCCTTCGAACTCCAAGTCTGTCAAATGCAGATCGAAGGCTCCCGTGTTCCTGGGCGGTAGGTCGTAGCTCACTTCGCTTCGCCGGCCTCATGTGGCGGGCCCTTCTCTACTGGAAGAAGTAACTCTGGCAAATCGATGAATTACTTAGATAAATCAACGGCAGATGGCGGAGGGAGAGGACCTGAAATCCAACCTTCTCCGCGGATCCGCGATCACCTTCGTAGTCGGGGTGTTCGGCTGATGCTGTTCAGTCGACGTGTTCAATCTGTGGACCTGGGTCCACCGGCGGAGCCGGCGCGCAATCCTCCCCCTTGCATTCCTCGACAGGGTTATCGGCTGGTGGAAGGCAGTTTTGGCCCTCGCAATGAACTGCCGGCTCTGGCGCTTCAACATGGTTAGGTGGTACAAGCTGATCCTCAGCGCGAACGGCCGGCATTGCTGCGCTGATCATGCCCGTGCACAAAATCGCAATCCCAAGCAATTTCATTTTCGCCTCCGTGCCTGGCAGCGAGCTGTACCCTACACTTTCAGCTGCGGCTGCATCCTCTCACCCGCGAACGACGTTAACACTGGGTTTCAGTGGCCGGAAGGACGGGCCGGATGACCAGCCTGTCACATGTTGAACGCAGGCCTGATAGGCGGCTGCGGTCGATGTCGTGGGGTCGGGCGCCTCGATGTCGGCGAGGGACGCTTGGATTGGCCGGATCGGCCTAATCGGGGCCGTAGGTGTGGTTGGCGCGATTCCGCGCTGGCGCAGCGCGACGACATCTTGGCAAGTAGTGGATGAATCCAGCGTCTGGTGCCCTCGCTTTGCCGCTGCGATGATTTTGTCGGGGTCGGCTTTCAGGCCAAGCGCCAAGATACGTTCATTAGAGCATGGCGCCAAGATACGTTCATCAGAGCATGACGACTTTCTCTTGGGCTGCCAAGCCAACGAGCGCCGGCGTCAGCAGGAGCTGGGCGGCCTAACGCAGGTACCGGCGTGGTTAGCTCCCAGGATAGGCAGCTTACCCCTCGCATGTCCTAACGCGCTGGTAGAGAGGCCAAAGGTGCCCCGCTATGGATCAATCCGTCTGGCACCGCAATTGCACGGTCAGCAATGCCGGGTGCCCCAATGCCCGGCACTCATGGGGCCCGTCGCTTCGCAAATGGAACGGCGAGCCCCTTTTGCGTGTCACCCATGCGCCTAAGTGCGCCATTCTCGCGGACAATGCGAACCGCAGCATAGCCCTCAAAGGGACTCAACTGACTTTAGGAGCCTTGCTCGCGACCGGGAATCCGCCCAATAGCAATTTTAAGGCGTCGAGTGCCTCGTCATCCAGCAAATTTGTCAAAGCCGCTCCGTCTGCGACCAAAGTCCGAACGCTCACGACTCCGAACTTGCTACCACTGGGTCGCGACGATCTGAACTGCCACATTCGCGATATTCGCGTTCCCCTGCGAGCGACCTTCAGTCGCGAAGGGCAGTCGCGTTCTGGTTCGCGTGTGAACCATAAGGCCCGGCGAGACGTTTCTGTGCGAGTCCCAAACCATTGACGGCACGACCGTGGAGGAACCCAAGCATCAGCCTGTGCTGCAGAAACAAGACACCCCCGGTGCCTTGGCGAACTTTCCTTACGACCGAATGACTGTCGAACGATTTCGGAAGGCCTTTCCGCGAGCGAGGTGGAGCGACGAGCGCAGGAGCTGGTTTGTACCAGGCAAGACGGCAGCCCGCCGGGTCGATCGCTGGCTGGCGCGTGAGGCCGAGTTGCTGGCGATCCACGGCGACAGCAAGGGGCGGGACGCCTTCGCTTTCGATCCGATCTCCAGTCCCTATCTTGAGATTGCCGAGGATCTGCGCATTCGGACACCGTATTCGATGACCGTCCTTCGGGAACTACGCAAAATTCCCTGGGCAAGTTGGGACGATGAACTCCGGGCGTGGCGCGTGCCGTTTCGGTCCTATGAGGAACTGCGGCGCCGGTGGCCGACAATCGAAGAGGCTGCCCGGCGTAGCGAACCCGAGGAAAGGAAGCGACGACGCGAGGCGGAGAGCGACTCGGAAGCTCAAAGAACCAGGCGGTTGCGATATGCGGAACGCCGACGCCATCGCTATCCGCTGCCATCTGAAGACTCGCCTCCGATGGGCCGCCCCGTCGCCACAGAGCAGTACGGTGTTGTCGTCTTTACCGATGTGTCAGGTGAGCTCGTCGAGCCGTCAGTATTGGCCGCCTTCTATCCACACGCGAGGCGGACGGACATCAACTACGCTTGGGGAACGTGGCGCTCGGCGACGCTGACGGAACTCATCAGGACATGGCCCGCTCGTCGTGAGGCCGGCGAAATGGAGCGTTCCCGGGGCTGGTGGCAGCCGACGCTTACCGAACTTAGAGTTGCTCGTCGAAACGCGCGCGTCGTCGAGCGTCGAAGGCGAAACCGCGATCTCAGTCCAACGTCATGAAACAGGACCGCGACCCGATCGGCCCGCTCTCTCCGCCGGAGGCGCGGCTTTCATTCATTTGGCGATGCGGCGGTCCGCTGGCGGGGGGGGCCGAGGTTGAAAATCTGTGGTGATCTGTCCGAGTACAGCGATGGGCTGCCTGAGAAAGCCGGCGGTTACCTTTCGGATGCCCTGAGGCTCCGCGCCGCCTCATCGAGTGCCAGCGGATCGTCACCGAGGCGATCTATGAGGTCTTGAGCTTGATCGCCGGTGATGCCTGTTCTCATCGCCAGCGCTTCCGCTGCCTCAACATCCGATTGACCAGCGGCGCGCTTGCCCTGTTTCCCTCGGCTTTGGGCCTGCGCGGGAGCAGGTACGTCGGCGCCGGATATTGCCTGTGGACGAGCACCAAGCGAACGGTCTTCGTTCTCGATTTCCAAGGTCGCCTGATTCCAATGACGCTCGTGCAGACCGTGCGTCTGGCCTTCTCGTTCCCAGATCTCATATGCGCGGCGCCGAATGCGTTCGTGTTTGTCGTCTGACATGGACGTTCCTCCTTATGGGTTCTCACCCAACGCGAAGGAGCGTCGGAACGATCCGACCCTAGACGCTGATTTCGGGAAAAGAGAGACCCGGAAGGCTAGCTACCGGAAGACCGTGCCTGCCGCGTTTGCGACGCCGCGATGCGCCCGGAGCAAATCCTCATGCGCTGCTCGGGAGCCAACACCACGAAGGAACGTGACAGGCTCTCCGATCGTTGAAGGCTTTTGATCGAGCCATATCATGCCATCGACCTCGATACGAAAAATGGCATACGATCCCGACAGCAGAATCCTCTCGGTGTGGTTCGTCGCCAGCGGCAAACGGTACGAGTTTGAGGACGTGCCGCCGGAGATCTTCGCCGCGTTCAAAGCCGCCTTTGCCAAGGGCCGCTTCTTCAACGAACACATCCGCAATCACTTCCGTTACCGTCTGGTTGGACCCGCGGTTGACTGAGCAGCATCAGCGGACGATCTCTCTTTGGCAGGGATGCGGCTCATTCGTCTCGGCCGTCCGGCCAGCCTTTGCGAGGGCAAGGTCGGACATCGGAACGAAAGGCGGATTCGCGAATTCTACTGCTAGATAATCGGAATCGTCGCCCATGAGGCTCGCGACCCTCCACCTTGAAACTGCGAGATACGGCGATGTATATCGCGCCGAAAGGCTCGCGCGGCTGAGGCAGCAAATGATCCGGCACATCAAGCGCACTGACGCCTCGGCTCAAAAAGTCGAGCAAGCGCTGACTATTTTGGCCGAAGCAAACGCACCCATGCACCGGCTCGCGCGGCATCAGTAGGGCCGCGCTCATGCGCGCCTCCGCATCGGCACGATGTGCGGCGGTTGCTGTATGTGGCATCGACGGCGTCGAGTTGGTCATGAAGGGCCTACGGCCGATCCCGCCGGCCGGGACGCCGGTCGCGTATATCGCTTTCGTGGCGGGTTAGCCGCCGAGCGATATCCCAGAAAAGAGCGACGCCCGCATGTGAGACTTGGCAACAGCGATGTCCCCTTCGAAACCGGAAAAATCGATCTCCATATGATCGAACGTGGACA